>PKWB01000200.1:1362-33974 GCA_003131685.1 Candidatus Dormiibacterota bacterium | reverse complement strand
AGCTGCCCGTAGCCCTCGCCCCCGAGCTCGGGACCGAGATGGCGGGCCCACAGCCCCCGGTCGCGCACCTGCTGCTTCAGGGGGTCGACGACCTTGCGCAACGTGTCGGAGAGCGGATGAAAGGCCTTCCCGCCCCAGACCAGATCGAGCGGCTCGATCTCGTCACGGACGAAACCGTCCATCCAGTCGAGCTTCTCCTGAAACTCTGGTTCGGTGGTGAAGTCCCACGCCATCGGTGCATACCCCCTCGACGACCGTCCGGCCGTGGTCGGCCACGCCCCGCCGGCGGCCGGACGAAGGCCCGACCGACCGGCGTCGTGCACCGGGCCACCGGGGCCCGCTGCGACCGAAGCGTCGGCTCAGCTCTGGCCCGAACCGTACTGGGCCTGGGGAATGGGTCCCGCCGAGGCCGCCGGCGGCGGTGCTGGCGGTGCCGATGACGGGGGGACCGATGAGGTGGGGACACCGGACGTGGGCACGCCGGCGTCGGGGGCAGCGTCGGCCGAGGTCACCGCCAGGGTGCCGTGCTCGGCCTCGTAGGCCTGGAGCCGGGCCACCAGCCCGGCGATCCGGGTTTCGGCCCCGGCGTCAGCCCGGCCCACCTTCTGGCTGTAGAACTCTCCGCCCAGTTCGAGCAGCAGAGCGTCGCCCTTGCGCTTGGCCTGCAGGTCGGCCAACTTCGCCTGTCCGGCCTGGCCCGCCTGCTGGGCCTTGTCGGCCAGCTGGGTGGCCTGCGCCTTGACCTTGTCCATCAATCCCATGACGTCCTCCTTCTTCCTGCCGGTCCCGGCTGGGCCCTCGTTCTCGGACCCGTCGCCGTCGGTGATCGGCGTGCGCCGGCCCGGCCTTCGGCCCCGACCTTACGCCACGGGCGGGTCCCGGTTCGGGGCGCAGGGGCGGTGGTTCCGGGGCCGAAACGTCGGCGGCCGGTGACGACGCGGTGAGAGGCGCCGGTGCGGCGCCCACCCGACTCCGGGCCCGTAGCGGGGTGGGTCCGGAGTCGGACGGCGCGTCAAGGAGCAACACCGTGCACTACGTGCCCGGTCCCGACAACCTTCACGACAATCACCTGATCTTGCGGTTTCGGGGTTCCTCCCGTAGAACGCAACAGTGACGACCGCCCATGCACAGACGGTGGGGGTCGTGGTGGTGGGCACCGGCTTCGGCTGCCTCACCCACGTCCCCGCTTTGCGGGCCGCCGGTTTCGAGGTTCTCGGACTCGTGGGCCGCCAGACCGGGCGCACCGAGGAGCGGGCCCGGCGCTTCGACATCCCCTACGCCATGACCTCGTTCGACGCCGCCCTGGCCCTTCCCGGGGTGGCCGCCGTCACCATCGCCACCCCACCCCACACCCATGCCGCTCTCACCCTGCAGGCCCTGGCCGCCGGCAAGCACGTCCTGTGCGAGAAGCCGCTGGCCCGCGACGCGGCCGAAGCGCACACCATGCTCACGGCGGCCGAGGCCGGCGGCCTCGTGCACCTCGTCGGGGCCGAGTTCCGCTGGGCCACGGGCCAGCGGCTGGCCGCCCGCGCCGTGGCCGACGGGGCCATCGGCGATCCCCGCATGGCCACCTTCCTCCTCCACATCCCGCTCCTCGCCGGTCCCGGGGCCGAGGTGCCGGCGTGGTGGTCCGATGCCTCCCAGGGAGGCGGATGGCTCGGGGCCCACGCCACCCACCTCATCGACCAGGTCCGCACCACCCTGGGGGAGTTCGACGCCGTGAGCGCCGGCCTCGTGTCGGTGTCGGACCACACCGCTTCTGATCAAGCGGGTTCGGATCGCTCCGGCGCTGACCGCTCCTGGAGTGTCGAGGACGCCTACACCGTGCACTTCCGGACCCGCGCCGGGGTCGACGGTGTCATGCAGTCGAGCTCGGCGTCGTGGGGACCGATGCTCATCCATACCCGTATCGCCGGCACCGGCGGCACCCTGTCGATCGCCGGCGACACCGTCAGCGTGGCCGACGCCCACGGCGAGCGGACCCTCGCCGTACCGCCGGACATGGTCGGGGGACCGGCCGTGCCGCCGCCGGCCGACCTTCTCGTCACCGCCTACGACCTGCTCCACGCCACCGGCATCGACCGGGGTCCGTACACCGCTCTGGCGAACGCCTTCCGTCGACGGATCCTCGGTCTCGAGGTGGCCGACGAACCACCGCTGCCCACCTTCGCCGACGGCATGGCCGCCATGGCCGTGCTCGACGCGGCGCGCCGGTCGGCCGCCGGTTCGGGCTGGGAACCGGTGGTGACGCCTCAGATCCCCGGGAAGCCCGTCCCCTGACGCCGGGTCCGGGCCCGACGCGCCGCGCCCGTCGCCTGGTCGAAGGCACGACGCAGCCGGCCCGCCCGGGCCGGCTCGTCCGTCAGAGAATTCTCGTCGGCCGGAAAATCCTCGTCGGTGGGCGAATCGTCGTCGCAGAACTCGAGGAACGGGCTCGATGGCAGGTACTCGACCGGCACGTCGCCGGCGTGGGGGAAGTGTCGGACGAGGGCGATGTTCTCGACCATCTCATCGACCTCGTAGACAGCACAGAGTGAGATGTCGCGTGAATCGGAGAAGGCGTCGGCCGGCTCGATGTCCCCGTCTCTGAGCTGCTCGTAGGCGTAGAGCGAGATGCGCGCCACGAGGACGTAGACGCATCCGTCGGGGGCGCGGCCCACCGACCGTCCGATCGTGCATTGTTCCGGTCCGTCGTCGACGACATGGACGGCGTCATCAGCGGTCCCCAGGGTCTCCTGGAGATGGCCCGGGTCCTCGGGCGAGCTGAGCCGGCGTGCGTGCATCCGGTCCTTGATCGCCGCCAGCACCACACGAGGGATCTCGTCGGTCGGGGACTCGTCGACAGGGGGATTCTCGACGGGGGATCCCTCGAGAGGGAGCTCGTCATCCATGGCCGGTTCGTCGTCCACGCTCAGAATTCAAGCAGTCCGGTCCGCCCGTGGGCGGCGATCTCGTCGTGCAATCCGTCGACGTCGGCCGCTGTGAGCAACCGGTACGACGACCTGGCGTCGTCGGCGCCACGGCCGACGAACGGTCGCCACCACACCGGATCGGTCGTGATCCACGCCTCTCGTCTGAGCGGACGCTTGTCGACCTTGTTGGTTCCCGTCAGAGGAATCTGTTCCACCAGGCGGACGAAACGCGGTGCCCACTTGGTACCCAGATCCTCCTGGCCGGCCAGGAACCCGGCCAAGGCCGCCGGGTCGAAGGAGGTTCCCGGCGTGAGCTCCAATGCGGCCATCACCTGATCCCCGGTGCGCGGATCGGGGACCGGGTAGACGGCGGCGGTGACCACGCCGGGCAGACGGGCCAGGATGCGCTCCACAGGGGCGGCGGCGAAGTTCTCTCCGTCGACGCGCAGCCAGTCGGCCGGGCGTCCGGCGAAGTAGAAGAAGCCGGCCTCGTCGCGGTATCCGAGATCGCCCGACCAGAACCAGCCGCCCCGCGTACGTTCGGCATCGGCTTCCTCGTTGGCGTAGTACCCCTCGAAACGCTGGACCCCGTTGCGGCTGATGATCTCCCCGATGGCCTCGGCCGCGTTGAGCAGACGGCCACCGCCGTCGATGCGCGCCGCCGGGCACTCCTGGCCCGACACGGGATCGACGATGGCCACCTCCGTTCCCGGCGGTGGCACGCCGATGGCCTGACGGGGAGTGCCGGGGATCCGACTCATCGAGATGGCACCCTCGCTCGATCCGTAGCCCTCCACGATCGGGCAGCCGAAACGTTTCTTGAAGGCCGAGATGTCCGACGGCGATGCGTCGGTGCCGAAGCCGAACCGCAGCGTGTTCTCGGCGTCGTCGGGCAACGGCGGCGTGGCCAGCACGTAGGCCAGGGCGCGGCCGACGTAGTTGAAGTACGTGACGCCGTAGCGCCGGACGTCGGGGAGGAATCCCGATGCCGAGAACCGACGCCGGACCACGAGACAGGCGCCCGAGGCCATGGCCGGCACGATGCAGAGGTTCAGGGCGTTGCCGTGGAACATGGGCATGGCGCAGTAGAGAACGTCGGCGGCCGTGAACCCCGCTCCCCTGGCCGTGGTCAGCCCGGCGTCGGCCAGTCGGCCCTGGCTCACCCGCACGGCCTTCGGTGCCCCGGTCGATCCGGAGGTGAAGAGAAGGAGATAAAGCGCTCCGGGCGCCGGCAGCTGATCGGGAAGCGACCCCGGGGTCCGGACCTCGGCCACGAGCTCGGGATCGCCGACCACGAACACACGTCCGGGCGCCACGCCGGTGTCGAGGCCGTCGATCAGACGCCGCTGGGCGTTGTCGGTCACCAGGATCTGGCAATCGGTGTGCCGGATGTCGGCGGCCAGCTCCGCTCCACGACGCGTCGGGTTGATACCCACCACGGTGGCACCGCTCAAGGCCACCGCACCGAGAAGGAACAGGTACTCGGGCACGTTGTCGAGAAGGACACCGACATGGAAGGGCCCGTCCTGTCGGATCCGTCCCAACCACATGGCCCACGCCACCGACTCTTCCACCACCTGACGCCACGTCCACGACGCGTCGCCGTAGCACAGTGCGGTGTGGTCGTCGTCGGCCCGTTCGAGCAGCAGCTGGGCGACGGTCGGCACGGCGCCGACGATAGACACCTCCCGGGCCTAGTGTCGGTTCCCTCCATGGGGATCTCCGCAGCACGCGATCTCGAGGCGGTGCGCCACGGGTTCACCCGATGGTTGAGCGCTCGGCGACCCAATGGGCCCGGTCCCCATCTGGCCCCCATCGGGCAACCGGCCACCGGGCTGTCGAGCGAGACGCTCCTTCTCGAAGTCGACTGGTCGAACGGTGCGTGGTCCGACGGCCAGACGGCGCACGAGTCACTGGTGGCCCGGCTCCCCCCGGACGGTGACGGCTTGTTCCCCGTCTACGACCTCGCTGCCCAGGGACGGGTCCAGGATCTGGTGGCCGGTGCCGGACTCCCGGCCGTCGCTCCCCTGGCCGTCGAGCTCGACGACACCTGGGTGGGTGCGCCCTTCCTCCTCATGCCCCGCGTCGCCGGGCGCGTGGTGCGCGCCGACAAGCCGTTCCTGCGCACCGGGTGGTTGGCTGAAGTCCCGGCCGACGGTCAGGCGCGCCTGCACTCGGGCTTTCTCGACCTGCTCGCCGGTATCCACCACATCGACGTGACCGACGGCCGCTGCGACTTCCTTCCCGGCGCCGCGCTGCGGGCCACGGGGACCACGCTGGCCGGCGAAGTCGATCGCTGGGCCGAGTACCTGACCTGGGCGGCCGAGGGCGATATACCGGCCGTCTTCACCGACGCCGTGACCTGGTGCCGCACCCGGCTCCCCGAGCCCGAACCGCCGGCGTCGCTTCTGTGGGGTGACGTGCAGCTCGGCAATGTCCTCGTGGCGAACGACATGACCATCGCCGCCGTTCTCGATTTCGAGATGGCGTCGGTCGGCCCGGCCGAACTCGACCTGGCCTGGTTCCTGGTCCTGCACCGGATGACGGTGGACCGCTGCGGCGGAGATCTCCCCGGGTTCCCCGACCACGCGACCACCGTCGACGCCTATGAAGCGCGACTGGGTCGCCCCCTGGCCGATCTGCGCTGGTTCGAGGTGTTCGCCGCGCTGCGCAGCGGGGCCATCATGGTGCGCGCCGCCCGACTACTCGCCCGTCTCGGTGTCGACGACAGCTGGCTCACCCGGGGGAACCCGACCGTGACGCTGTTGGCCGAGCTCGTCGCCGGCTGAGGGGCCCCTCACAGCCGGTCGGTGCCGTTCACGAACCGGGTCCACACGAGGGCCGCCGTCTGCTCGGGTTCCTGGGTGCCGTTGTCGACGACGTGGCGCTCATGGGGCCCGAGGTGCTGGAACTTCTCCCACAAGAGCCGGATGGCATCTTCGTCGCCAAGGGGAGCGATTCCGGGAGTCAGTGGTGCCCGCGAGGTGGCGCGCTCCAACGCCACCTCGAAGCTGGGCCGCAAGACGACGTAGTGAACGTCACCGCCCTGGCGCCGAAGCTCGTCGGTGACGAGATCGAGGTGCCAGGGGCCGAAGATGCCGTTCATCACCACCGTGTAACCACCGAAGGCCAGCTCGGCGGCGGCGGCGGAACACGTTCGCAGCACGGTGCGATTCTGGGCGTCGGCTTCGCCAAGCCAAGGAGGAACGTGACCGCGCACGATCGTCGTCCAGAACCAGTCGGATTCCACGCAGACGGCCAGATCGAATCGGTCGGCCACGAGACGGGCCACGGTCGACTTCCCCGAGCCCGGTGGACCGGTCAACAGAAGGATGGGTGCCGAAGCCACGCAGGCGAGGGTATCTCGACAGATATGGACCCGTCGGCAGCGTCGGACTGGGGGGGCCGGTGCATCTTGCCCGGCTGTCGGTCACGCTTGCATGAGCCCGCGGCCCAACCAGTCCTCAGAGTTTCGGACCCCGGGCAGGGCGAAGAAGTACCCGCCCCCGAACGGCCTGATGTAGTCGGCCAAAGGCTCGTCGACCAGACGGGTCTGGGTGGCTTCGAATTGGCGGAGCAGGTCCTGCTGGAAGCAGTTGAAGACGAGACCCATGTTCAGGGTGCCGTTCACGTCGACACCGAGGTCGTAGTTGTAACCCCGGCGCAAGATGCGGCTCGGCTCCGTTATGGCCGTACGGGGGTTGGCTAGCCGCATGTGGGCGGTCAGTGGCACGTCGTAGCCGTGCCGGTCCTTGGCGTAGTCGGGGATGTCGGTGTAGCTCGTCATCCCGAGGGGCGCTCCGCTGGCCCGGTAGCGGCCGATGGTGGCCTGCTGCACGTGCAGCGAGACACGGTCCCAGAATTCGGTGAACATCCGGATGAGCCGGATCACGTGGTAGCTCCCGCCCACGGCCCAGGCCGGTTCGCCGTGGCCCTTCACCACCCAGAGCAGCTGGTCGGCGATCTTCGGGTTGGTGAC
This sequence comes from Candidatus Dormiibacterota bacterium, assembly GCA_003131685.1. GTDB lineage: Bacteria > Chloroflexota > Dormibacteria > Aeolococcales > Aeolococcaceae > Palsa-851. Next base: position 27,083 of record PKWB01000200.1, on the reverse strand, counting down.
ATCGGGGTTGGCGATACCGTCCATGAAGCCGAGGTGGTTGCGGGGGAGCCCCGTCGGACGCGGCGGCGAGATGAAACCGTCCATCCGCCAACGCACCTGCATGGCACCACGCGTATGGCGCGTGATGTCGCGCAATGCGTGGAGAACGGTGTCGGTGCTCCCGGCGCAGAGCTGGAGCATCAGATCGCCGCCCAACCAGTCGGGATTCAGGCCGTCGTTGGGGAAAGCCCGCATGGTGGTCAGGCGGATGGGTCTCCGCGTGGCCAGAGCGAAGCGGTCGTCGAAGAGGGAGGACGACACCCCGAGCGTGACAGTGAGAGCGTCGGCGGGGACGTCGGCCCCGAGGGTGCCGCTGTCCGATGGGGGGCTGGCCGTACCGAGGTCGGGCGGAACTCCGCCGGCGGTGAGGTACCGGGCCCGGGCGGTGACAGTGCGGAACAGGTCGGTGAGGGTCGACCGGTCCTCGGCGATGACGTCGAGGGCCAGGAAGGCGGCCGCCGGGGGTAGCGCCGTCAGGATCCCCGCCTGGTGTCGGCCCTCGAACGGGACCGGACCGAGCGTGGCGTCGTTGCCCGAGACGGGCAACGTGACGTCGGCGTCGGCGTCGCCCGAACCCGACAGAGCGGCAAAGGCCCCCACGGCGCCGAGCCCCGAGCGCAGGAGGAATCGGCGTCGGTCGATCGTCATGTCGTCAAGCCCTTGACTTGAACAAGCTCGGGCACGAGGTCGAGCGTCTCGAGGGCGGCGCCGATGTCCCCGTCGACCTGTTCCCGTTGGGCCAACGGCACCTGGGTCACCGCTACCCATTGCCCGTTTGTCCGGGTGGCTGCCAGCGCCGCGTCGAGTTTGTTCAGCTCGTTGGTGGCCGTCGCCTCCAGGTGCGGCGCGCCCGGGTTCAGTACCGGGGCGAGCAGCGAGAGAAGCTCCCGGGTGCCGTCCACATCGGCCTCCACCGCAGCCATGTCGGTGCCGCTTCCGTAGTCGTCGTCGCCACTCAACTCGTCTCGCAGAGCGTCCTCGAGGATGTCGTGGGTCCGTAACGGGAGCTCGGCGGCGGAAATGGATTCGTGCGGGAACTTGCCGGCGAGCTCATCGACGTCGCTCAGGAGGGTGGCCGTGTCGGTGGCGGCCGCCGCCAGATCACCGTTCTGCCACAAATCGAGCTCCACTTTGTGGAAGCCGGTGAATTGGGGACTGAGGATGCCGTCCTGGAGGCGCAGAGCGGTACCGTCGATAGCCAGGCCGAGGTCACCGAAGGCGTCGTAGGCCCCGCCGATCCGGTGCCACGTGAGATGAGCCGTGAGCCAGGCGGCGCGGGCGGCGCCCACCTGGCCGGCGGCGATGGCCGTGGCCAGGAGCTGGACCTCACTGGCCTCGAGACCGAGCTTCTGCGTCACATAGCCCCGGTAGGAGGCGATCTCGGGCGCCATCTGCAGGGACGAGACGGGTGTGGGGTCCGTGGCGGCCGTTGTCGCATGTGACCCAGCCGGCGCCGACGAGGCGTCGGGCCCGACGACCAATACCGCCGTCGTCAGAAGAGTCGTGGCCACTGCCAAAGCCAGAGCAGCAGGGCGGCGGTGCAGCAACAGGCGTCTCATTCTTCCCCGCAGACCACGGATCGGCGATCCTTGAAACCGTATACCGGACCGGCCCCTTATCCCTGGCAGGCCAGGTGACAGGACGTGTCGATGGGTTCAATTGACGTCGTGAAGAGCCAGGGGCGCCTGGGCTACGGTCGGACCCGCCGTCGACTCGACAGAGGGCACCGGTCGAAACCGAGCCGACCGGTGGACGACCGTGGGGGAACTGACATGGGCCACATGGGCGACGTTCCTGACACCGGATCCACCGCACGGGCGGCGGCATCCGTCGTCAGCCGACGCACGGTTCTGGGGGCGGCCGCCGCCGGCGCCACCGGATTGGCACTCGGTGGACGTGGCCTGGCCGCCTCCGCCCGGGGCATGGCCGACAGTCGGGAACGCAAGGCCTTTCTGGCCTCGGCCGCCATCCGTCAACCGGGGTCCCTACCCAACCCGGACGTGGCACCAGGGACCGAGAGCCTGCCCGAGATCGAACACATCGTCGTGGTCATGATGGAGAACCACTCCTTCGACAACATGCTCGGTATGACGGGACGGGGCGACGGCTTCACTTTGGGGCACAACGGCAAGCCCTCCGAGTCCTGTCCGGACGGAAAGGGCAACCTTGTCCACTCCTTCCACATGCCGAGCGACTGCCAGACGAACGGCGTGGGCAACGACTGGAACACGGGACACCGCTCCTACGNNCCAACCAGGGTTTTGTGATTGCGTCGACCGGGGAGTCGATGGGTTACTTCACCGGCTCGGACATGCCCTTCACCTGGGGACTGGCCAACACGTTCCCCATCGCCGACCGGTGGTTCTGCTCGGCCATGGCGCAGACCAATCCGAACCGGCGCTACCTCTTCTCGGGCACATCGCTGGGCTTGGTCAACGACGGTCTTCCCCCGGCGCTGCCCCCGAACGGGACGATCTTCGACAGCTTCAACAAGTACGGGATCACCTGGAAGGACTACTACTCCGACACGCCTTCGCCCCTCGTCTACATCGGGCTCGGGGGTAAGCCGGCCATCGGTAAGGGCTTCGTGCACATCGAGGACTTCTACAAAGATGCCGCCGCCGGTACTTTGCCGCAGTTCTCCTTGCTCGAGCCGAACTACACCATCTCATCCGAGGAGAATCCCCAGGACGTCCAGTTCGGAGACCAGTACCTCGCTGACGTCGTTCACGCCGTCCTGCACGGGCCGAAGTGGTCGAGGACCCTGATGATCTGGACGTATGACGAATGGGGAGGGTGGTACGACCATGTGCCACCTCCCGCCGCCATCCCTCCCGACGACATACCCCCCGATCTGCCGCCGGGAAGTCTTCCCGGGTCGTTCGACATGTACGGATTCCGGGTCCCGGCCGGAGTGATCTCGCCCTATGCACGGCGTGACTTCGTTTCCCACGCCGTCTACGACCACACTTCGATATTGAAGACGGTAGAGAGGAAGTGGAATCTCCCGGCCCTCACCCGGCGCGACGCCAACGCCATCGACGTCCTCGGGATGATCGATCTCAAATCCAAGCCTGCGTTCCTCACGCCGCCCCGCCTGCCCGATCCGGCCAACCCGGGAACCACGTTCACCTGTCTGGCGACGGGCCCCGGCCAGATTCCCCCTCCGTCGGCCGTGACACCGGCATGACACGGTTCGGTTCCCCGTCGGTACCGGGCCCCCGTGCCACCACCGTCCGGGTGGCGTCCGTCCTCTGCGCGGCATCGCTCGGCCTGCTCCCCGCCTGTTCCGGGGGGTCGTCGGCCACCCACACGACGTCACCGACGACAAGCAAACCGGCCAAGACCACGGCTGTCGCCTGCTCACAGTCGTCGGTGTCGGCGTCCGTCGAGTTCACCAAGTTCGGTGGCTCGTCCTCCTCGCTCGCCGGCGGCGTGCTTTTCAAAGACACCGGGAGTACGTCGTGTTCGCTGCGCGGGGTGCCGACGGTCGAGGTCGTCGGCCTTGATGGACAACCCATCTCGACCTATCAGGAGCGCGGTCCGGCCGCCATCGTCACCGCCGTCCTGACGCCGGCGGCACCGGCGGGCACCGGTGTCGGGGCCGCCTCGAGCGTCACCTTCTCGTCGTGGACGTGCACCGTGGGGTCCTTCACCCTCACCGTCGAGTTCCCCGGATGGGCGAGCTCGATGCCGGCGGCGGCCCAGGGGTCAACGACCAGCACCACGGGCATCCCATTGAGCACCGCCGGACCTCCGTGCACCGAGACCCAGGAGCCGGACCAGACCATCTACATCGGCCCGGTGACACCAGTTACCAGCTGACGTTCGTCTGCTCGGTGTCACCGTGTGGCCGCCCTCGGCTCTCACGGTTGCCTCTCACGGTGTCGGTGGGCCGGCTGACACGCCGAGGGGCTCCTGGCCCCGGCGCCCCTCCCACAGTGCTGAGCCTGTCTCATATCGAGCTAAGCTCACTAACTGACTGGTGGTCTCGGTGACCATGGGCTGACGAGAGAGAGGGCGGACACATGGGAACGGAGCCAATCCGACGGGCCGCGTCCTCCACCGACACCACCCTCCAGCTGGCCGAACTGCTCAGCCACTCGGCCCGGCGCCTTCGCCGGGGGTCAACGGCACAACTGGCACCTCTCGGCCTCACCAACGCCCAGGCCCGGGTCCTGGGCATCGTGGCCTCGGCCGGTCAACCCCTACGCATGGCCGACATCGCGGCACGCCTCGAAGTCGTGCCCCGGTCGGTCACGACGATGGTCGACGGCGTGGAGGTGGCCGGGCTGATCGTCCGCAGCACCGNNATCTTCGGCGGCCTCGCCGGCGACGAACGAGCCGACCTGGCCCGTCTGCTCGGGACGCTGTGCCGGCGCGACGGCTGTTCCAGCTGCGCCGCCGATACCCGATCGCACGAAGGTGAGGCCTGAGCATGGGCATGGGAATGGGGATGGGCAGAGGTCACGGCGGGGCCGGCTTCGGGCTCATGCGGTCCTTCCGCCGGGACCAGTCGGTCGTCCATCAGCAGCTGCCGCCGGGCATCGTCCGGCGCATCGCCCGTTTTGCCGCTCCCTATCGGAAGATGCTCGTCGTCTTCCTGTTGCTCATCGTCGTCGACTCCGTCATCGGGGCGGCCAACCCGCTCATCTACCGCGCCATCATCGACAACGGGATCGGCCACCACCGCACCGGATTGATCGTGCAGTTGGCCCTGCTGGTCGGACTTCTGGCCCTGGCCGACGCCGGGCTCNNATGCCGCTGGCCTTCTTCACCCGCACCCAGACCGGTGCCCTCGTGTCGCGGTTGAACAACGACGTGCTCGGAGCCCAGCAGGCCTTCACCGACACCTTCAACTCGGTGGTGGGCAACATCATCGGCGTCACCATCACGCTGGGAGCGATGTTCTATCTGTCGTGGCCGATCACCCTGGTGGCCCTCACCCTGCTGCCCATCTTCCTGATCCCGGCGCGCTTCGTCGGGCGACGGTTGGCCGACATCACGCGTGAGAGCTACATGTTGAACGCCCAGATGGTGAACACCATGACCGAGCGCTTCAACGTCTCCGGCGCGCTCCTGGTGAAGCTGTTCGGCCACGGCCAGGACGAGGTGGCCGGTTTCGAGAAGAAAGCGGGGCGGGTGCGCGACATCGGCGTCACCCAGGCCATGTACTCGGCCGTCTTCATGGCCGCCCTGCTCCTCACCGCATCGCTGGCCACAGCCCTCGTCTACGGCTGGGGCGGGGTGCTGACAGTGCAGCACACACTGATGGTCGGGTCCCTGGTGGCTCTCGTCGCCTACCTGAACCGCCTCTACGGACCCCTGACGGCGCTGTCGAACGTGCAGGTGGACATCATGACGGCGCTGGTGTCGTTCGACCGCGTCTTCGAGGTTCTCGATCTCCCCCCCATGATCGACGAAAAGCCCGACGCCACGACCATTCCCCGCGGTCCGGCCACCATCGAGTTCGACCACGTCGACTTCAGCTACCCGAGAGCGGAAGAGGTGTCGCTGGCGTCGCTCGAGTCGGTGGCGGTGCTCGACCAGAGCCCCTCCAGCCAGGTTCTGTTCGACGTGTCGTTCACCACCGAACCCGGTCAGCTCGTGGCTCTGGTGGGGCCTTCGGGCGCCGGCAAGACGACCATCAGCCACCTGGTGCCCCGGCTCTACGACGTGCGCTCGGGGTCGGTCCGCCTGAACGGTATCGACGTGCGCGACGCCACCTTGCGGTCGATCCATGATGTCGTCGGCGTGGTCACCCAAGATGCGCATCTCTTCCACGAGACGATCCGGTCGAACCTCGTCTACGCCAAGCCCGGAGCCACCGACGACGAATTGTTCGACGTCCTGCGGGCGGCACAGATCCTCCCGCTCGTGGAGTCGCTGCCCGACGGGCTCGACACTCTGGTGGGCGATCGCGGCTACCGGCTCTCGGGCGGCGAGAAGCAGCGGATCGCCATCGCCCGGCTGCTGCTCAAGGCGCCCGACATCGTGGTCCTCGACGAAGCCACCGCCCACCTCGATTCGGAATCCGAGCAGGCCGTGCAGGAAGCACTCAAGATCGCCCTGGCCGGGCGCACCTCACTGGTCATCGCCCACCGGCTGTCGACGGTGCGCGAGGCCGACAAGATCCTGGTGGTCGACGGGGGGCGCATCGTGGAACAGGGCGGTCACGCCGAACTGCTGGCTGCCGGCGGCCTCTACGCCGAGCTGTACCGGACACAGTTCGAACACCAGGACACCGACGCCGGTACGGCCGTGCCGGCCGCCACCGACACCTGAGGCTCTTGGCCGCCAACCGGCGTTGGCACGCCGAGCGGATACGTGCGTCGGCATCAGCGGATCCGGGGCCACGAGGCGTTCCCACCCGGCGCGACCTACCCTGTCCCGGTGCGTACGTCGCTCTCACATGTCCGGACGGGAGGAAGCATGATCAGACCCTTGTGCACCCAAAGCACCCGCCGCGTCCGAGCGCGTGCACAGTCGTGATGTGGCCCGATCTCACGCTGTCGGCTTGGGAGGACACCCGCGACACGTTGCAGCTTTGGACCCAGGTCGTCGGCAAAGTACGCCTCGCCCTCGAGCCGATGGTGAACCACTGGTGGCAAGTCCCGCTGTACGTATCGGCCCGAGGCCTCACCACGTCGCTGATGCATGATGGTGAGCGCGGACTCGAGATCGAGTTCGATTTCGTGGATCACAAGCTCGATCTACGGACCTCGGACGGCGGGATCCGCAGCGTCCCCCTCGAGCCACGCTCGGTAGCCCGTTTCTATGCGGAAACGATGACGGCGCTCGATGACCTCGGTGTCCATGTTCGAATCCTGGCGCGTCCGGTGGAGATCACAGAGGCAATCCCGTTCGCCCAGGACCATAAACATTCGGCCTATGACCCTGCCGCCGCCCAGCGCTTCTGGCTGGCACTGTTGCAGGCGCACCGGGTCATGACACGTTTCCGCGGTCGTTTTGTCGGCAAAGCCAGTCCGGTGCACTTCTTCTGGGGGACGTTCGACCTCGCCCTGACTCGATACTCGGGCCGGCTCGTCGAGCCGCTGCCTGGCGCCATCAGTCATTTCGGCTCGGACGCGGAGATGATCTGCGCCGGTTGGTGGCCAGGCGATCACCGACTCGCGTCGCCCGCCTTTTTCTCCTACGCGTACCCGGCGCCCGACGGCATTGACCAGGTCAGGGTCCAACCCGATGCCGCCGCGTGGACCTCCACAGCGGGCGAGTTCCTCTTTCCATACGACGCGGCACTCTCGACCGAGGATCCGTCTCGCGCCATCCGCGAGTTCCTCGCGACGACATACGAGGGCGCGGCGAAACGCATGGGGTGGAGCGGTGAGCTGACAGCATTGGTCGAACCAACGTCTCTTTCCAATGACGGCGATCCAAGGAGCTCCACATGACCGAAGCCTGCCGGCACCTCGACCAGATCCACGATGTCACCCCGTCGGGCGCCGGTTGCGTCGACTGCCTGGCCGCGGGACGCCACGATTGGGTGCACCTGCGTGTCTGCCAGGAGTGCGGGCATGTCGGTTGCTGCGACAACTCGCCGGGGAAGCACGCGACCGCTCACTTCAAGACAGTCGGTCACCCGATCATCCGCTCGTACGAACCGGGTGAGGACTGGTACTACTGCTACATCGACGACCTGACGTTCGAGCTCGAGGATGCTCCCCCGGCTCCGTCGCATCCGTAGGGGCGACGGCACGAGTCACGGCGCCGATGACGGGGTGCCGTCCACCGCACGGTAGGCGGCGCCAAGCGTCGTGGCAAGCGTGCGGTGCGCCGGACTTGTGCCGACGAGGATTGACTGCGATGGGTCGACGCCGGAGGTCCGCGCGAACGCCAGGATGAGCCCGGGCAGTGGTGGCCGGCACCAGCACGCCGGTGCCCCGCCCGGGTGAGGGCACAGCGCGCCGGTCACCGGACCGTTCACGTGCGCCGCAACCCGCGCAACGTCCTCGTCGAGCACACCCGCGGCCGCGTCCGGTCGCCAGTCGAAGATCAGGTGCACGGCGTCAGGAGCGGCAGACGCGATCGCGCCTTCCCACCCGGAACGGGTCAGCGCCGCGGCAGCGACGAACACCGCTGCCGGCGCGTCGCTCAGCTGAGACGACGCTCGCGGCGAACGTTCAAATCGAACGCGTTCCACTGAGATGAAACCCTCGTCGGGCGAGGGCGGCTCCAGCTCGCGGAAGGCGCGCATCTGCCGCGTCGGGCTGAGGAGCCCGGGCTCGCCCCGTGCCTGCTCCTGCAACTGCTCGGGAATGGGAAGGGAGCCGAACCGGTCGAGCAGACGCTCGACAAGATTCACCTGCGCCTGAGCGAGTGGCGCGTCGATCCAGATGCAGCGAACCGCGGCACCGTGCCGCGAAGCCACCCCGATCACGTGGCTCCGCAATGCGCGGCTGAGGTACGTGTTGTCGAGAACGACTCGGCGCACGCCCGACGCCAGCGACTCTCCGAGCACGTCACTGAGCTGGCGGAGGGAACCGCCGCGCTCGTCACGGTTCAGGCGAACGTAGCCGTCGGCAACGTAAGCCTCGGCCTGGCGGCTCTTCCCGGCGCCGGGGACACCCATGATCAGGACGACCTCCGCATCGTCGCCGGGTGACGTCACGCGCGACGGTTCTGGTTGCGGCCATCGCAGAGCGGTCGCGAGCACGACTCGGTCGGCCGGTGCGAACTCGAGGCTCGCCGCCCGGGCAGCCGAACGGGCGGTTTCCGGCCGGCGCGCTCCGGGAATCGGCACCACGGCAGGGGACAGGTCGAGGAGCCATGCGAGCGCGACCTCTTCCGGAGTGGCACCGCGAGCGCGTGCGATCTCCGCGAACTCCGGGCGTCGTGCGATTGCATGCGCGCGGCGCGGTCCGCCGAGAGGCGAATGGGCGATCACCGCGATTCCGCGCTCCCCGCAGAAGTCGATCAACCCTCCTCGGACCGCGCGGTCGTCGAGCACGCTGAGCGCAACCTCGATGGCGCTGACCTCGACAAGGTCGACCGCGTCCTGGAGCTGGCGGCGGTTGACATTCGAAAGGCCCACGTGGGCGACGAGCCCTTCGTCGAGCAGCCGCGCGAGTGCTCGCACCGAGGTCGGCCACGGTGTCCGCGGGTCAGGGGCGTGGATCAAATAAAGATCGATGGGCAGGCCGTCCAGGGCCGCGAGGCTGGACTCGCAATCGGCACGGATCGCCCTGGCCCGACCGTCAGGGATCCACGCGTTTGCCACCCGGGTCATGCCGCCTTTGGTGACGATCCTCGCGCGCCGGTCGGCGCCGCACGTGCGCAACGCGCTTGACAGGAGTCGCTCGTTCTGTCCATTCGCCGCATCGTCGCCGTACGCGTGCGCGGTATCAAAGATGGTGATCCCGGCCTCAGCGGCGGCGGCAATGGTCTCGGACGCCGCATCGTCACCGGCTGACGCCGGCAGGCGCATGCAGCCGAGGCCGATACGGAGTTCCAGGGTCTCGAGCCAGCGCTGACGGTTCAGGCCTCAGAGGGTACGGCACAGCGCGGTGCTGAGACGCGAGGCTTTTGGTCCCAGCAGCACCCCTTCATCTCTGTTAGCCGACTCGCCGGTAGCTCCGCACCGCCAACGGGACGAACACGATCAGCGCGCCCGCCAGCCACACCACGCTCTCCCAGAGTGCCGGGTTCAGCGGAAACGCCGGGCCGCCCAGCGCCATCGAGCGCATCGCGTTGATGACGAGGGTCACCGGCTGGTTGTTCGCGAAGACCTGCAGCCAACTCGGCATCGTCGAGACCTGGACGAAAGCAGAACTCACGAATGTGAGCGGGAATATCCAGATCAGACCGAAGGCCTGCACCGACTCCTCGTCCTTGATCGCGAGTCCCACGAACGCCGAAACGGAACAGACGGCGATGCCGAACGCCTCGGCAAGGAGCACCATGCCGATCGCGCCGGCCACCCCGTTCTGAAAGCGGAAGCCGACCGCGTAGCCGACGCCGATGATCACCAGAATCACGATCAGCATCCGTATGGAGTCGGCGATCAACCTGCCGGCAAGCACAGCGGAGCGGGCCATGGGCATGGCACGGAAGCGGTCGATGACGCCCTTGGTTGCTTCCTGCGCGAGAGCGATCGCAGTCGCGAAGGTTGCGAATGCCGCGGTCTGGGCGATGATGCCCGGCATCAGATAATTCACGTACCCGCCCGCACTCGCCGTATGGATGGCGCCGCCGAACACGTATCGGAAGAGCAGCACGAAGATCACCGGCTGCACCACGGTGAACACGATGTACGCGGGAACGCGCAGCCACACCAGGAGATTGCGGCGCGTCATGACCAATGAGTCGCTGATCGCCCAGCGGGCCATCTGAACTGCGCTCGGCCGAATCCTGGTGTTGAGCGGCTCTGCGATTGCGGTCATGACGGCACTCCTGCGGCGGGGTTTTTGCGTGCTTTGCTCCCGGTCTCCGGCGCCGCCTCGGTTGCGTGACCGGTGACCGCCAGGAAGACGTCGTCAAGCGAAGGCCGGTGCAGCGCAAGGTCCTCGGTCACGACACCTGCGGCATCCAGGCGCCGCACGGCTTCGACGAGCGCCGTCGACCCGCGGCTACCGACTGCAACCTTGAGGCGCCTCGTCGCCGCCTCGACGGTCGGCGCGGAATCCGACAGTCCGGCGACCGCCGTGACGGCGTCGTCGATCCGGCTTCGGTCGGGCACCGTGAATTCCAGGAGATCGCCCCCGACCTGGTCCTTGAGCTGATTTGGCGTCCCCGAGGCGATAACCCGGCCGTGGTCGACGACGACGATCGTGCTCGCAAGCTCATCGGCCTCGTCGAGGTACTGCGTCGTCAACAACAGGGTCGTGCCGCGGCCGACCAGCTCCCGGATGATGTCCCACATCCCGAGGCGCCCATAGGGGTCGAGGCCCGTGGTCGGCTCGTCGAGAAAGAGCACGGACGGCTCGGCGACGAGGCTTGCCGCCAGGTCGAGCCGCCGCTGCATGCCGCCCGAGTAGGTCTTCGCGGGGCGGTCGGCGGCGTCCGCGATATCGAATCGCTCGAGGAGCTCGGCGGCCCGTCCCCGGACGCTCGATCGCGGCATGTGGTTGAGGCGCCCCATGATCTCGAGGTTCTCACGCCCGGTCAGCTCGAGCTGAATCGCCGTCGACTGGCCGGCAAGCCCGATCCGGCGGCGGACGGCGGCGGCGTCCCGGACCACGTCGTAGCCCTCGATGATGACCCGGCCCGAATCCGGGCGCAACAGCGTGGTCAGGACGCGAACCGCGGTGGTCTTGCCGGCGCCGTTGGGTCCGAGCATGCCGAGCACGCTCCCTCGAGGAACCGCGAAATCGATCCCGCGCAGCGCATGCACCTTGCCGAAGGACTTGTGCAGCGCGGCGACCTCGATGGCGAAATCGGNNAGTCATGGACGCACGAGGATAGGGCAAGCGGGCCGAACCGCCACCTGCGGCTTCGGCGCTGGAGGAAGTCCAGCTTCGCGAGGATGGCTTCCGTGGCTGTATGCCATTCTCAATGGGTGGCGTATCACGTCTCCGCTGACGAGTTCGAGCGCATCGCCGCCGAGGCGCTGGAGAGCATCCCGCCGGCGCTTCGCGCCCAGATGGATGCCGACAACCTGCTGATAACCATCCAGCAGGACGCCACCGAGGACGACCGGGGCGGAGGGATCGACCAGCGTGTGCTCGGTTATTTCCAGGGCAGCAGCGAATCGACGTTCAGCGCGACCGGGTATCCGAAGCGGATCGTGCTGCTCCAGCATCACATCGAACGGTGGTCCAGGACGCGTGAGGAACTGGTCGACCAGGTGCACGACACGGTGCTGCACGAAGTGGCCCACTACTTCGGCATGAATCACAACGACATCGAGCAGACTCGACTGCACCACTGAGGAGCGGCGATGACCGGCGAACCAGATCCCAATCAGCTGGACGATCGATCCGGCGTGATCACCAAACGGAGTCCGCTGTCGGTAGACGACGCGGTGGCGCGTCTCCTGGCACTCGTGACCTCGAAAGGGATGAAGGTCTTCGCGGTGATCGACCACAGCGGCGCCGCCGCCGGCGTCGGGCTGACCCTACGGGATACCAAGGTCGTCGTCTTCGGCTCACCACTGGCTGGAACGCCGGTGATGCAGGCCTCACCGCTCGCCGCCCTCGATCTGCCGCTCAAGGTCCTGGTCTGGGCGGACGGGAGCCAGACCAAGGTCAGCTACACCGCTCCGAGCGCGCTTATGGCGCGCTACGCGCTGACCCCGGAGTTGGCCGCGCAGCTCGCAGGGATCGACGCCCTGACCAACGCCCTCGTGGCGGCTTAGGAGGAACCGCGCTGCGATTTCGGGGCCGTTCCGGGATTGCTCGCAGGCACCGACCCTCCAGAATAGCATCGCACGCGCTTGTAGCCTGATGCTGTCGACGGCAGCCGATGCTGGCTCCGCGACCGTCATGAGGCAGGTAGTGAGACGAGGCAATGACCCAGTGCGCCCGTCATCACGGGACCGTCACTTCTGGCTGAACAGCGTGGCCGCCGTCCTGTTGACGCTCGGTGTGGTCGCTGCCATTGTCGGCCTGCATGCCTGGTCGAGTCAGAGTGAGCGGGCCGCGCAATCGATCGGCTCGCTTCGCACCGCGATCGCAGTCGAACAGGAGGGGATCCTCGACTCCCCTCGTTTGACAGCGACCCGTCAGGCCGAGGCGAATGACGCCCTACTGCTCGTTCAAGCAACCGAGACGTCGACCGCGACCCGGGGCGTGATCGCCGGGATGACCGCCATCTACCAGCTGGCAGTCTCCGACGAGATATATGCCCTGCGTCGAGGCGACGTCCTTTCGGCGGATACCCTGAATGTCGCACTTGGCGATCCGGCCTTCACGGCGCTCGACGGCACGCTGGCGACCGTCAGCGAGGCGGAGACATCGAGTGCGGCACGTGGTGTGACCATCGCTTTCGTCGCCTCGATCGGTATTGTCACCGGTTCGGGTGTCGTCACCCTGCTCTTTGGGGTGGTCGCGCGCCGCAGACGCGCCGCGATCGCCGCACAAATAGCGATGTCAGCGGCCCTGATATCCGAGGCGCGCGTCACCTCGACACGCGAGGAGACGTTCAGATCGCTGTTCGATGAGAATCCGCAGGCGATGATGGTGACCAGGCTGCCGGCACTCATCACCGAGGACGGCAACCTGACCTTTCTTGCCGTCAACAATGCCGCGATCGCGATGTATGGGTACAGCCGTGCTGAGTTTCTAACGCTCACCCTCGCGGAGATACGCCCCGCCGAGGATCGGGCGCTGCTGCGTACGAACCTGCATGCCATGCGGGGAGGACGCACGCACTTCGACGGCATTCGCCACGAAATCAAGAATGGCGGTGTGCTTGACGTCGAGATTGACACACGCGAAACCATCTTCGAGGGCGAGTCGGCGATGATCGTTTGCTCGACCGATGTCACCGACCGTACCCGCCTGCAGCGCGAGCTCGAGCACCAGGCATTTCACGATGCGCTCACCGGCCTGCCGAACCGTTCGCTCTTCGGAGATCGCCTTGAACATGCTCACCAGCGTCTCGCCCGCGGGACCGGCTGCTACGCGGTCCTGATGCTGGACCTTGACAACTTCAAGACGGTCAACGACGGCCTGGGTCACGCCGCCGGCGATGCGCTCCTGCTCGAGGTGTCGCGCCGGTTGTCGGCAGGAATCCGAGCCGGCGACACGGCTGCGCGTCTCGGTGGTGACGAATTTGCGATCCTCCTGGAGGATCTCGCCGATCCCGCTGCGGCTTCGCGTGCGGCGGAGGGCATCCGCGAACTCCTGCGCGCCCCGTTCGCCGTCGCCGGACGATTCCTCACGGTCAGCGCAACCATCGGCGTGGCCACGTCATCGGGTGGTGGGGCAGCCACCGACGTCGTCCGCAACGCGGATGCGGCGCTGTATGCGGGTAAGGCTGACGGCAAGGATCGTCACGCGATCTTTTCCGAGGACATGCATGTCACCGCCATCGAGCGGCTCACCCTCGAGCAGGATCTGCGGGCAGGTATCGGTCGCGGTGAGCTCGTGCTCCTGTATCAACCGAAGGTGGATGCCCGAACCGGGCACATGGCCGGCGTCGAGGCGCTCGTCCGGTGGAATCATCCCCTTCGTGGCCTGATCGCTCCCGACCAGTTCATCCCCATCGCAGAGCAGAGCGGGCTCATCAACGACCTCGACACCTGGGTGCTGTCGACCGCGTGCCGACAGGCTCAAGCCTGGGCCACGTCCGCGGTCGGCGCCGTGCCCGTGGCGGTGAATGTCTCGGGACGGAACCTGGTGAGCTGCGGGCTCATCGATCGCGTTCTCGCCGCGCTCAAACAAACGGGGCTGGACCCGAGGCTTCTCGAGCTCGAGGTCACCGAGAGCGCCGCCGTACCCCAGCAGGGCGAGGCGCTCGACCTGCTTCAGGGCATCCGCGACCTGGGCGTGCGCATCGCGATCGACGACTTCGGCACCGGGTATTCGGTGCTCAGCCGCCTGCAGGGTTTCCCCGTGGACACGCTCAAGATCGACCTGTCATTCGTTCGCTCGATCGCCTCGGAGCATGTCAGCGCACCGATCGTCGACGCGATGATCGCGATGGGGCTCAGCCTCGGCCTGAAGATCGTGGCCGAGGGGGTTGAAACCGAGGTGCAGCGCGAGTACCTGGTGAAGCGCCATTGCACCGAGCTTCAAGGCTATCTGATCAGCCGTCCGATCACGGCGGACGAAGTGGTGGCACGGTTCCGGCCAGCGGCGGCACTCGTCGCCGCCGCGTAGGGGACTACGCCCCCGAAGCCTCCAGCGACCGGCGGAAACGGCGCTTCTTCGCTGCGTACATCGCGGCGTCCGCGCGTCCTGTGACGGTGGCGAGCGACTCGCCCTCGCGTGCGGTGGCAGCGCCGAAGGAGAGCTGCAGCGCCGACACCTCGGTCGCCTGGATACGGCGGATGGCGGCGCGGACGCGGGAGAGGTAACGCCCGGCCCCATGCTCGTCAGTTTCGGGCATGAGTATCAGAAACTCGTCACCCCCGACCCTGGCGATGCGATCCGACCCTCGAGCGTGCCTGCGGAGGAGGTTGGCGGCGGCTCGGATCAAACGGTCGCCGGACTCGTGCCCGTAGCGGTCGTTGACGGACTTGAGATTGTCGAGGTCCGCGCTCACGATCGTGACCGACCGCGCGTATCGACGGCGCCGGGCTTCTTCCGCCACGACATGCTCGTCCCAGGCGGCGCGGTTCTCCAGCCCGGTGAGCGGATCGATGCGCGCCTGACGCGCGAAACGGTCGCGGTCCGCAGAGAGCTCTTCGCGCGAGATCGCCTGCACGAGGAGCGATTCGGCCACCTCGGCGAGCGCGTATCCGATGCGCTGGCACAGGTTGGTGAAGCCGCGAGCGCGCGTGGCCGCGTGAGCGACCACGAGTACCCCAAAAGGCTTTGGACGCCCGATCGGAACGGCGAAGCGCGCGACCAGTCCCCGATCGCGCCCGAGTGCATCGCCCGCCGCTGCCTCCAACTCCAGCTCCACGAACGCTCCCTGCTCAGCGCGTTCGAACAAGGTGATGAGCGTGCTTCGGATCGCCGCGGCATCGAGCTGCTCTGACCAGTTCCGGGTCACCACCTCAGCGACCAGGCTGCCGTTGCAGTGCAGCAGCACCGCACCCACCTCGCACGCGAGCGGCTCGGCAGCCTTGCCGGCGATATGGCGCGCAGTCTCAACCACGAGCTCGGGTCGATATTCGATGAGGTTGCGGATGGCATGGGCGACCTCGAGCTCATCGGCGAGCAGCTTCGCCGGGGACACCTTCTGGATCACTGCGACGAGGTGCGCCGCAGCGGGGACCAGCGCGGCATCGGGGTCGGGCGAGGGCTCGTCACCGCCGAAAACGACGAGATGCTCGCCGCCCACCGGAACCAGGACGGCGTGCTTCGCCCAGTACGGGCCGATGACTCGGAGAGGCTCGCCTGCCCCGTCAACTCTCGCCGGGCGGCTGGAGCCGTGGACCCGCGTCGCGAGCGGCTCCTCCTCAAGCGTCAGATCAACGATGCCGGTCCATACGGCACCGCGTCCGCTCCCACCGACAAGACTGAACCCGGCCGGTGAGATGTGAAAGATCAGCGTGTCTTCGGACATGCGCGGAGATTCATCCCTTCTTGCATGGTTCCTTCGGCTCCCCGAGGCGAGATGCGCTCGCGGGCCCGAGTCTCACATATTGGGACTGGGTACGTTCGCCATCGGCGCGCACGTCGCCTTTCGGTGCGATGCCGAAGGCGAGATGAACGACGCCGTGGTCGATGGATCGGCTTTCACGTCCCATCGCCACGGCCTTGAAGACCTTGAGCATCCGCCGGTTGTCGATGAGCGTATCCGCGCTGAAGCGCCTGATGCCCTGGGCCGCGGCGTACCTCGCCAGATGCCAAAGGAGGAGTGTCGCCAGCCCACGACCCTGGTGCGCGTCGGCGACCGCAAACGCCACCTCGGCCTCGTCGCCACACGCAAGTTGCTCGTAGCGGCCGACGGCGATCATGTCGTCGCCCAGGAATGCGACAAATGCCATGCGGCCGTGATAGTCGACGGTGGTGAAGTGGCTGACCTCGAGGTCGGTCAGCTCCGACCGAGGACCGAAGAAGCGAAAGTAGACGCTCTGCTTGGACTGGCGTGCGAAGAACACGCGATGCGCTGTCGCATCGCCGGGTTTGATGGGACGGATGTGCACGGAGCCGCCATCCGCGAGCACGGCGTTGATCGCCCACGCCGACGGAGAGCTGGTGGTTGTGTTCATAGACATACCCTTGGTATTCATCGTGGATCTGCGTGCTGCCCGTGGCCAGAGGACAAGGTCACGAATGGCGGGGGCTGTTCGACCGGAGCCAGGCGACTGGTCCTGTGCGAGCCAGCGCAGAGTCGGGACCAACGGCGACTGCCTCTGATGCCAAAGGCCCCTGGTATGCGCCCCGGCAGCACGACTACGTTCATCAACACACACCAACTCGACCCGGAGGAACTGATGAAAGCCGCAGTCGTTCGTGATTTCCGTCAACCACTCGTCATCGAGCATCGTCCGGTTCCGACACCGGGCCATGGCGAGATCGTCGTCCGCATCGAGGCCTCGGGGCTCTGCCACACCGACATTCACGCAGCGCATGGCGACTGGCCCATAAAGCCGACCCTCCCGTTTGTGCCGGGCCATGAGGGCGTCGGCATCGTGACGCGCGTCGGAGCCGGGGTGACCCGCGTCAAGGAAGGTGATCGTGTCGCGCTTCCATGGCTCGGCTACGCGTGCGGCACCTGCGAGTTCTGCGTGTCCGGATGGGAGACGCTCTGTGTGCAGCAGGTCAACACCGGATACGGGATGGACGGCGCGTACAGCGAGTACGCCAAAGCGTTTGCTGCCTACGTCGGCATCGTTCCCGCGGGCCTCGATCCGTTCGACGCGGCCCCACTTGCGTGCGCCGGCGTCACCACGTACAAGGCGGTGAAGGCCTCGGGCGCGCGGTCGTCAGACCTCGTCGCAGTCTTCGGCGTCGGCGGCTTGGGACACCTGGCAGTGCAGTACGCGAAGATCGCGGGTGCCACCGTCGTCGCTGTCGACCTCACCGAGGACAAGCTCGCCATGGCGAAGCAACTCGGAGCGGATTACACGGTGAACGCCGCCCGGGAGGATCCGGTGCAGGCGATCCAGCAACTCGGGGGCGCTGACGCCGCGATCGCGCTGGCGGTGTCGCCGCGTGCATTCGAGCAGGCATTCGCGTCGCTGCGGCGCAAGGGCACGCTGGTCTTCGTCGCGCTGCCAGCCGACAACTCGGTCCGCATCCCGATCTTTGAGACGGTGCTCAACGGCATCACGATCGTCGGTTCGATCGTCGGCACGCGCAAGGATCTCGACGAGGTGTATGAGCTGCATGCTCGCGGACGGACCCATGTGATCCGCGAGACGCGCTCGCTCGAGACCGTGAATCAATCCATTCAGGACGTCCTCGACGGCACCGTCACCGGGCGGATTGTCTTCGACCTCAGGGACGCGGCTGTCGCGGCACCGCTCGAGCGTCAGCTCACTGCGGCTGGAGTGTAGCCGGGGCCTTGATTCCGGTGACTGCGAGAATCTCCGCCTCGCCGAGCGTGTCGTGCTCGAGCAACGCGTGGACAAGCGCATCGAGCTTGTCGCGATTGCTCGTGAGCAGCGCAACAGCCTGGCGGAGACACTCCTCGCAGATGCGACGCACCTCCTCGTCGATCAGAGCAGCGGTCTCCTCGCTGTAGGGGCGCGTCAGTGCCAGCGGCTGGCCCGGGCCGTCCTCGTCCGCCAGGCTCAGCACGCCGACCTTCGGGCTCATGCCCCATTTCACGACCATCTGACGTGCGACCGCGGTCACCTGGCGCAGATCGCTCTCGGCTCCCGTGGTGACGATTCCATAGACGAGCTCCTCGGCCGCGCGGCCGCCGAGCGCGCCGGTGATCCGCCCTCTGAGGTAGTCCTCCCCGTAGCTGAAGCGATCGTCGACGGGGCTCTGCACGGTAACGCCGAGCGACTGCCCGCGGGGGATGATCGACACGCGGCGGACCGGGTCCGCTCCGGGCTGGAGCAGCCCGAGCAACGCGTGGCCGGATTCGTGGTACGCGATCTTCTCGCGGTCGAGCGCAGTCAATGAGAGCTTGCGCTCCGATCCCAGCTCAACCTTCTCCAGCGCATCGGTGAAGTCAATTTGCGCGACGGTTGCCGCATCCCGGCGGGCCGCGGCAAGAGCCGCCTCGTTGGCGAGGTTGCGCAGGTCGGCCCCGACCATCCCGGCGGTGAGCGAGGCGATCAGGTCGAGGTTGACGTCCGGCCCGAGCGGAATGTGTCTCGTGTGGATTCGGAGTATCTCGAGGCGACCCCGCCGGTCCGGAAACGGCACGGTGACCCTGCGGTCGAAACGTCCAGGGCGGAGCAACGCCGCGTCGAGCACATCGGCGCGGTTGGTGGCGGCGAGGACGATCACCCCGGTATGCGGATCGAAACCGTCCATCTCGGTCAGGATCTGGTTCAGGGTTTGCTCCTGCTCCTCGTTGCCACCAAGCCGAGCGCCGGTCGAACGCGAACGTCCGATGGCGTCCAGCTCGTCGATGAAGACGATGGCCGGTTGCGCAGCCCGCGCCTTCTGGAAGAGGTCGCGCACGCGGGCGGCGCCGACCCCGACGATTGCCTCGATGAACTCCGATGCGGAGATCGAGAAGAACGGCACGTCTGCCTCACCGGCGACCGCGCGGGCCAGCAGTGTCTTGCCGGTTCCCGGCGCCCCGATCAGCAGGACGCCCTTCGGGATGGTGCCGCCGAGGCGCTGATATTTCTCCGGCTTCTTCAGGAAGTCGACGATCTCGACGAGTTCCGCCTTGACCTCGTCGATCCCTGCTACGTCGGCGAACGTGGTGTCGGGTCGCTCGGCGTTGTAGAGGCGTGCGCCGCTCTGCCCGAAGCGTCCGAGGATGCCGCCGGCGCCGCCGCCGAGCGCTGCGGCACTCCGGCGCATCAGATAGATGAAGCCGAAAACGATCAGCAGCGTCGGCCCGAAGAAGAGGAGCAGCGTCACCCAGAATGGCGTGGGAGGATTGGGCGGCTCCGCGAGGATGCTCACCTTGTCCTTGATCAGCGTTGCCACGAGGTTGTCACTGGCGAATGACGGACGCTGCGTCAGGAAATTCTTCGCGCTGGGTTGTCCGGACCCTGCGCTGATCGCAGTTCTGGTCGTCCCGGTGATCGAGTCACCGGTCGCGGTGATATTGATCACGTTGCCGCCATTGACCTCATCGAGGAAGAGGTTGTACGGAATGGTCACCGAGGCCGGCTGGCTGGCGGACTGGATGATGCTGCTGACAATGATATTGAGCAGGAGCAGGCCGACGATGAACACCCAGAAGCGTCGCCAGCGCATCGGGTTGTACCCGAGCGTGTTCGGACCCTGAGGAGCTCCGGGTGCCGGCCTCCGACCCGGGCCGGGAGTTGCGGTCGCCATCGGTGAAGCTTAGTGGCCGCACCCGGCCATGCCGGGCCCCGCGCCGATCAGCAGACCGCTGCTACGCCCGGCCGTCGGGGACGACGTGGACGGCAGCGTCCTCAGCGGCTTCGTCGTCGTCGTCTTGAACGGAGTCGGACGGGTCCGGCTCACCAGGCGCCAGCGCGATGTCGTCATCGCCCGCCTCGGGTGCTTGCAATTCACCTGCCTCGGGCTCCTGGGAGAGGGCGGCCCGGTCGGGCTCCTCTTCGCGGAGGCGCTCATCGAGCGTGTCGCGGCGGTATTCATCGACGTCGTGCAGACGTCCCGCCAGGGATTCGTCGCGCTGGGCTGGATCGTCCTCGTCGCCAGTCACCTCTGCGGGATCGGGCTCCGCGCTCCCCAGCGGTGCGTCTGAGTCGGCGGGGACGTCGTTCCAGGGCAGGTCTTCGGGATGCTCGGTCATACCCTCATGATGGATGAAGGGTCCCGGGAGGCGCGACCCGTCCGCCGCGATATGCCAGAGGAGGCAACCGATGACCAGCGCCGAGTTGCTTGCGGATTCGTTCGGCAGGATTCGCGAGGTCGTTCATCACGTGCTCGACGGGCTCACCCGCGAGCAACTTGCGTTGCGTCTCGACAGTGAGGCGAACTCGATCGGGTGGCTGATCTGGCATCTCTCGCGCATTCAGGACGACCACGTCGCGGGCGCCGCCGGGACCGAGCAGGTCTGGACGTCAGCCGGCTGGGTGGATCGATTCAAGCTCCCGCTCGAACCCTCCGACCACGGGTACGGGCATACGTCGGACCAGGTTGAGTCGGTGGTGGTTGACGCCGAGCCACTTCGCCAGTACTACGACGCCGTTCACGAGGCGACCCTCGCGTATGTCGCCGGTCTGACCGACGCCGACCTCGACCGGGTCGTGGATGACCGCTGGGATCCGCCGGTAACCCTCGGCGTCCGGCTGGTGAGCGTGATCCACGACGACGTGACCCACACCGGGCAGGCCGCATTCATCCGCGGGATCCTCGAGCGCAGATAGGGGTCGGACGGGACCCCGGCTCCGGCTTCAACCCGGACTATTCAGCCTCCGCCGGGGTCCCGTCCGACCGCTCAGCCGGCGACCGAGCGTCCGCTCGGCTGGTCGCCATCGATGGGTGGTTCGTATAGGCTTTCGATCTCCGCAGCGAAACGCTCAGCAACGACCTTGCGTCGCACCTTGAAGGTCGGGGTCAGCTCAATGCCGACCGAGAATTCCGCGGGCAGCAGCAGCCACCGCCTCACCTTCTCGACGTTGGCGAGGTGGCTGTTCACCGATTCAACGCGTCGCCGTATCTCGTCGAGCAGGGCGGGGTGGCTCATCAGCTCATCGGGTTTGGTCGGGAGGCCGTGACGGTGAGCGAAGTCCTGAAGTCCAGTCGCATCGAGCGCGAGCAGCGCAGCGATGTACGGCCGCCGGTCTCCGATCACGACAGGATTCGCGATCAACTCGCTGCGCAACGCGTCCTCGATGTTCGAAGGGGAGACGTTCTTTCCGCCTGCGGTGATGATCAGGTCCTTCTTGCGGTCGGTGATTCGAAGGTACCCTTCGCTGTCGAGCTCGCCGATGTCGCCGGTGTGCAACCAGCCGTCGACCAGCGTCTCGGCAGTCGCAGCTGCGTCCTTGTAGTAGCCGGCAAAGACCACGTCGCCGCGCATCAGGATCTCGCCGTCATCGGCGATGCGCACCTCCACCCCTGGAACCACCTGTCCGACGGTCCCGAGCCGCGCCCGGCCACGCCGGTTGACCGAGGTCACGGTCATGTTCTCGCTCATCCCGTATCCCTCGAGGACCTCGAGCCCAAGAGCATGGAAGAAGCGCAGCACCTGCACGGATATCGGGGCCGCCCCGGTGATGAGCGTGTGCGCCTGGTCGAGACCGGTCTCAGCGCGGATGCGGCTGAGGACCAGACGGTCTGCAACCCGATGACGTACCCGCTGCGCGGCCGTCGGCGATTCGCGTCGCTGACGTTGATCGACACGCTGTTCTCCCACGGCGATCGCCCACCGCGCCAGCCGCCGGCGTGACGCGGGCATCGCATCGATCGCGGCGTTGATGGTTGACGCCATCTTCTCCCACACCCGCGGCACGCCGACGAAGCAGGTCGGGCGAAGGTCGCGCACCTCCTTCGGCATCTCGACGACGGAAGCCGCGAACCAGAGCGCATTGCCCGCGCAGTAGAGGCGGATCTCGCTGTTGAGACGTTCGAGGATGTGGGCCAATGGCAGGTAGCTCAGAACGCGGTCGTCGGCCGACAGGTTGACGATCGGTCCCAGCGCATTGATGGCCGCGACCAGGTTTCCGTGTGTTGCCATCACCGCTTTTGGCGGTCCGGTTGTCCCACTCGTGTACACCAGGGTGGCGATGTCGCTCGGTTGCACCGCGTCGCTGCGCCGGTCCAGGTCATCCGCGACCTGCGTCAGCGCATCCGTGCCTCGCTGCAGCGCCTGCCCCCACGAAACCACGAACGCCTCCTCGCCGTCCGGTGCGGCGCCTTGCATCAGCACGACGCATCTCAGGGCCGGCAGCCGGTCGCGCACCTCGAGCACCATCGAGAGCAGCTCACGGTTCTCGACAACTGCGATCGGTGCGTCGGAATGCGAGAGGACGTAGGCGGCTTCAGCTGCGCTCAAGGTCTGATAGAGAGGTGCGCTGCATGCACGCGTCAGCATCGTCGCGGTGCTGGTGACCAGGAATTCCGGTCTGTTGAATGACCAGATCGCGACATGCTCCTGCTCTCTCAGCCCCGCGCTGATGAAGAACGCGGCCAGCGACCGAGCCTGCTGGGCGTAGGCACTCCAGGCGATCGGCGCCCAGTGATCGCTGTCGCGATGGAACATCGCCGGGCTGCCGGCACATGAGGTCGCCTGGCGGCGGAACAGCTCGACGAGAGTTCGCTCCGGAACCGGAGTTGCATTCGTCGTCATCGATTCTCGCCTCAACCCGGCGGTCGTTCCGGAGCCGCTGGTACTCCGCGAGTATGACCTCCGATGACGCCGCGGGCGTGTGTCAGCCCGTCAAGCGGTCAGGCGACAGCCTCACCGGAGAGCTCAGGGACCGCGTCGAGACATTCATCGATGATGGCGTGGACGAGGCGGTCGACACGCTGTTCACCGAGCCGCGGCGCATGACGGGAGAGGCGCTCAACGATCGCGTTCTCCCTGACGCGATCCCGCTCCGGCAGCAGCGCGGCAGACTTGTGATGCTGCACCGCCGCCACCATCGCCGCGCGGTATTCGAGCATGCGGAACACCGCATCGTCGATCGTGTCGATCATCGCCCGGCATCCGGCGACCGATCCTGCGACCGCGGGGCGAGTCATCGCGCACAGGGACTGTGATGTCTGCACGATCCGGCTCAGCACCTCCGGCGTGATCGCCTGTGCGGCGTCGCACAGCGAGGCGGCCGGGTCGGGGTGACACTCGATGAGGAGCGCGTCAGCGCCGGCGGCAAGCGCCGCGACAGCGAGTGACGGGACCCAACGCGCATTGCCGGCGGCATGGCTCGGGTCGACTGCGATCGGGAGATCGGTCATATCCCGCAGGACGGCAATCGCGCTGACATCCAACGTGTTCCGGGTTGCGGTTTCGAAGGTCCGGATGCCCCGCTCACAGAGGATGATCTGGCGATTGCCCTCGGCGGCGACGTAATCGGCGGCCGCGAGCCATTCGTCGTAGGTTGCCGACATCCCACGCTTCAGGATCACCGTCATGCCGCTCTGACCGGCTGCGCGCAGCAAGGGTGTGTTATGCATCGAGCGCGCTCCGATGAGGAGCGCATTGACATGGCCGCGCAGCAACTCGATGTCGTCGGCGGCGAGCGGTTCGGCGATCACCGGCAAGCCGGTCACGCGTTTCGCCTCGTCGAGCAGGGGCAGCCCGGCGGTTGTTCCGAGGCCCTGGAACGATCCCGGGCGTGTCCGCGGTTTGAGGACACACCCTCGCAGTACCGATGCGCCTGCCCGATGGGCGGCGACCGCATGTTCGACGTAGCCCGCCTCGACCGCGCACGGTCCCGCGATGATCGGCACGGTATGGCCGCCGACCTCGACGGCGCCGATGCTGACGCGGTGCGTGTCCTGGCGTCGGGTCGCGCTGATGAGCAGGGGCTCGATGGTCACTGTGTGGCACCTCCGTGTGGTGATGGGCCACCACACGGGATCCGGGGCTGACCCATCTCTGATGAACCAGCCCTGGTAACGACTGCGCGTTGGCTTAGAGGACCCCCGGCAGCCTTACGGCTGGCGGGCCAAAGTATCGACGCGCAGTTACGGCCATTGACGCAAACCCTAGCACACGCGCGGCGTCCTCGACCCGTAACTTGATCTGAAAGGCCCGAGCCTGTCAGGCTACGCACGTATCGGCGACCAGTTAGGCGAGCAGCCCCCGAATCGAGGTCTGTTCGAACCTGCCATCGAACATGACGCCTGCGGGGTCGCGTTCGTCGCCCGGATCGCCGGAGGCCCCGCCCACTCGGTCGTTGAACAGGGCATCCAGGCCCTCGTCAACCTCGGTCACCGAGGTGCGTCGGGCGCCGAGCCGGACAGCGGCGACGGTGCCGGCATTCTCCTGCAACTGCCGGATGCATTCCTCAGGGAGACAACCGGACTGCAGCTGCCCGTTCCCGGGTCATATGGCGTCGGGATGGCGATGCTTCCGCAGGACCCGGATGAGCGCGAGCAGTGCGAGGGCATCACGCTCAGGGCCTGCAAAGCCGAGGGACTGCGCCTGCTCGGCTGGCGCGACGTCCCCGTGGTCGCGGACTCGATTGGGCGGTCGGCTCGTATGGCGCTGCCCGTGTTGCGCCAGCTCTTTGTCGCGGCGATCGGCCTCGACGGCGCGGCTCTCGAAGGGCGGCTGCTCGTTCTCAGGCGGATCATCGAGCGCGATGCGCTGGCACTGGGCATCGGCCGCGATCGGTTCCACTGGGCCAGCCTGTCGAGTCGCACCGTCGTCTACAAGGGAATGCTCACCGCGGCACAGCTTGCGGGCTTCTACCCGGACCTGGTCGACGAGCGGATGACATCGACGCTGGCCCTCGTGCACGCGCGTTTTTCCACCAACGTGCTGCCCCGTTGGGATCTCGCCCAGCCCTTCCGGATGTCGGCCCACAACGGGGAGATCAACACGCTTCGGGGGAACGTGAACTGGATGCGCGCACGCCAGTCGAAGTTCCGCAGCCCGCACTTCGGGGATGACATCGCAAAGCTCATGCCCGTGCTGGACGAGTCGGGCTCCGACTCCTCGCAATTCGACAACGCGCTCGAGCTGCTCGCGATGTCAGGCCGGCCGATCGAGCACGCGGTGATGATGATGATCCCCGAGGCGTGGCACCAGAACCCGCTCATGGACGACGAGCGCCGCGCCTTCTATGAGTTTCACAGCTCGCTGCTCGAGCCGTGGGACGGACCGGCAGCGATCGCCTTCACCGACGGGCGNNGCGTCCGAGGCGGGCGTTCTCGATCTGCCCGAGGACCGCATCGCCAGGAAGTGGCGGCTGGAGCCCGGGCGGCTCCTGCTCGTCGATACCGCGGCCGGGCGGCTCCTCGACGACGCCTCCGTCAAGAGCACGCTCAGCGCTGCGCAGCCGTACAGTGAGTGGATCCGCGCAGGCACGGTGCACCTCGACGAGCTCGATTCCCCCGACCACGTGCCGGCACCGGACCCGGGCA
>PKWB01000200.1:0-1310 GCA_003131685.1 Candidatus Dormiibacterota bacterium | reverse complement strand
ACCAACCCGCCGATCGACCCGATTCGCGAGCAGGCGGTGATGTCGCTGGTGACCACCCTCGGCGCCGGTGGGAATCTCCTCGAACAGGGGCCCGCGCAGGCGAAGCGGCTCGAGATGCCACACCCGGTGCTCACCAACCACGACCTCGAGAAACTCAGGCACGTCACCCAGCGCCAGTTCCCGGCGGAAACCATCTCCATGGTCTTCCACCGCGATGCCGGTGCGGCCGGCCTGGTCGCCGGTATCGAGCGCATCTGCCGCCTGGCGTCCAAGCAGATCGAGGCCGGCGCCACCGTCATCATCCTCAGCGACCGGCACATCGACGCCTCGCACGTCCCCATCCCCTCGCTCCTCGCCACTGCCGCGGTGCATCACCACCTGGTCCGTGAGCAGACGCGCACCGGCGTCGGCCTGGTCGTCGAGACCGGCGAAGCCCGCGAGGTGATGCACCTCGCACTGCTCATCGGCTACGGCGCCGAGGCCGTCAACCCCTATCTCGCCTTCGAGACGATCGCCGACATCGCCCGGCGCGAGCTGATGCCACCGACCGTCGACGCCCTCCGTGCCGAGGAGCTCTACCTCCAGGCGCTGGTCAAGGGATTGCGCAAGACCATCGCGCGCATGGGCATCTCCACGATCCAGTCGTACTGCAGCGCGCAGATCTTCGAGTGTCTCGGGATCGACCGGACCGTCGTCGACCGCTACTTCCCAAACACACCATCGCGGATCGGGGGCATCGGGATGGACGTGATCGCGTCCGAGGCGATCGCCCGCCACCAGCGTGCCTTCCCGGATGTGCGCATCGTGCCCCCAACCCTGGAGGACCGAGGCGAGTACCGCTGGCGCCGCGAGGGTGAGCACCACCAGTGGAACCCCGAGGTCATCGGTGCGCTCCAGCATGCGGTCAAATCAAACGACGAGTCGGCGTTCCAGCACTACGTTGCGCTCGCCGACGACGAGTCGCGCCAGCTGAAGAACCTGCGCGGCCTGTTCCTGCTCCGCGAGGCGCCGGACCCGGTGCCGCTCGAGGAGGTCGAGCCGGCGCTCGACATCGTGCGCCGCTTCTCAACCGGTGGGATGTCGCACGGCTCGCTGAGCAAGGAGGTGCACGAGCTGCTCGCCATCGCCATGAACCGGATCGGTGCGCGGTCCAATACCGGCGAGGGAGGGGAGGACTCGGCGCGCTTCGAGCCCGACACGAACGGCGATTGGCGCCGGAGCGCGATCAAGCAGGTGGCGTCGGCTCGCTTCGGCGTCACCGCGCACTACCTCGTCAACGCGGACGAGTTGCAGATCAAGATCGCCCAGGG
>PKWB01000064.1:2648-15910 GCA_003131685.1 Candidatus Dormiibacterota bacterium | reverse complement strand
TTCGGCCTCGCCGCCGCTGTTGTCGTTGCGATCGGCGGGGCGGGGCCCATGGTCGCGCACGCAAGCACAGCAACCGACTACCCCATGATGGGGTACAACCAGTACCACACGGCCGTGTCCCCGGACACGACGGTCAGTGCTTCGAGCTGGGACGCCTTCACGCTCAAGCACAAGGTGGCACTCGGCGGCTTCATCACGTCGTCGCCGGCCGTCGTCTACAACACCACCCTCAGTGAGAACGTCGTGTACGTCGTCGCCTCGGGTGCACCGTCGATCGCCGCGGTGGATGCGGCGTCCGGCACGATCCTCTGGCAGAAGACGCTCCCGGCGGACGCCTATTCATCGCCAACCGTATTTGGCAACACCGTCTACTTTGGCAGCGAAGACTTCAACCTGTACGCGTACGACGCCACCACCGGTGCGCTGCAGTGCAGCTTCAACACCGGCGGCCGCATCGAGGCGTCCCCGCTGGTCGTGGACATGGCCGGGATCGGCCCCACGGTCTTCGTCGGCGACACCGGGATCAGTGAATCGCACAACGCAGGCCACGAGTGGGCGCTGTATGGGGTCGGCAACACCGCCGGCAAGCCAGCGTGCAGTCAGTATTGGTCGTTCAACGGGTGGAACAACACCAACAAGGGCGTCGACGGTGGGAGCTGGTCGTCGCCCGCAATCGGAGTCGATCACCTGGGACGTCAGCTGCTCGTCTTCGGCAGCAACCAACCAGATGATTCCATATACGCGCTCAACGCGGTCACCGGCGCGGAGGTGTGGCGCTTCCAGACCGTCTCGGGCTCCGACTCAGATGTCGGCGCACCACCAACCATCGCGCTGCCCGGAGTCAACGGCGTCACGGATGGTGTCGTCTACGTCATGGGCAAGGACCAGCACGAGTACGCGCTCGATTTCACCACCGGCTCGTTGTATTGGGACTTCGACCTGAGTCTCGTCAATTGCAGCACCGACCCGGTTTCGGGCACAGCGCTCGTCGGCAATATGGTCCTGTTCAGTTTCTGCAAGTGGATCTACGCGGTGAGTGCAACGGCAACGAGCGCGGGGCAGACAAGCCAGATCTGGCGCAGTCCCGGGTCACTCGGGCACTCTCGCGCATCTCCGGTCGTCTCCGGAGGCGCCGGCAACCAGGTGGTGCTTCGTCCCGACAAGGCAGGCAACGAGGACGCCTACAAGCTCTCCGACGGATCGGCGCTGACCCCGTTCAACATTGGGAACACGACAACGGAGATCACCGCCTCGACGGCCGTGTCAGCGGGTGAGGTCTTCTTCGCGGGCTTCGACGGCAACCTGTACATCCTCGGGCTCGGGACCTCTCCGGTGGTCTCCGGGGTCAGCCCGAACAGCGGGCCTACAGGCGGCGGAACCCAGGTAACCATCACGGGGCTCAACCTGGGTGGCGCTAATTCGGTCACCTTCGGAGGGGCCGCGGCCACCTTCACTCAGGTGTCGAACACCCAGATCACGGCGACCAGCCCGCCCGGGAGCGGGACCGTTGACGTCCGCGTGGCCACGGGTCAAGGCACCTCGGCTATCAGCTCTGGCGACAAGTTCACCTACGGCACCACGGGCACAGTTCCGACGGTGACGTCCATCAGCCCGACGAGCGGTCCGGCTGCCGGTGGCACCCTCGTGACCATCCTTGGGAGCAATTTCACCGGGGCGACGTCTGTGACCTTCGCAGGTAAGACGGCGAAATTCACCATCGTCTCGGACACCGAGATCACCGCCACGAGCCCACCACACGCGGCGGGGACGGTGAGCGTGGTCGTCCATAGTCCTGCCGGACATTCATCGAAGACTCACAAATTCACGTACGTGTGAGCTGCCTGGGATGAGCACGTCGCGGACGGCGGTTCGCCCCTGAATGGGGGTGGGCGAACCCCGTCTCGGCGGCGACTCCAAGGCTTTTCTGCACGGACCGTCGAAAGCGGGGCGTCTGTTCTGACGGTGATGAAGACGGTGGGGCACAAGTCGCGATCGATGACCCTTGACCGCTACGGCCACCTGAGCGATGAGGGTTCCGAAGGCCTAGGGGACGAGATCGATGCGCGATTCGGGCCGCGGATTCGGGTGCTGCCCGGTCGGCGAAATGGACACGAAATGGACAGCGAGAAGAAAAACCTAGAGTCTTCAACAGATTGCGACTGCCGGGAGAGGGAGTCGAACCCTCACGAGGTTGTCCTCGGCGGTTTTTGAGAGCCCGGCCCGAGCGTTTTCGCGTGCCACCGGGGGCCGTCGCGTATTCGGCGGACCCTTTGAACGTGACGCCGTGTGCTGCTACAGGGTGTGGGCTGACAGCGCCGTAGGGGTACGCGTAGGGGTCCTGTGCCTCGGATTCCCAGCCGGTGCCGGACGCACCCAGCTTGAGTCGGTCTCTGCCTCCACGAGCAGGCTCCGACTTCAGCGATCCCCCGAAGAAACCGCCGTCCGCGAATGATTGCCACACGGATGGGTCGCTGACGAGGCTGCCTCCTGCTCGGCATCCGCCAAGTCTTCACTCGTCCCTTTCGGCCTCAGACGTGGTCAAGCCCAGTTTGCATCCACCCTGGCGTCCCATCACCCGCGGATACACCGGCCCTCGCTAGTGTCGACGGGCATCAGGGCAGTGCACCCATGTCAGCAGAATCGACCCCGGGCTGCGTGTTACTTGGTATGGCGTCCGAGATTGAGATGCGAATGACCATCACCAGCGAACTGTCGTTTGAGGACGAATTGGCCTTTGAGCAGATTGTATTTCGGCAACGTCGTCGGCTCTTCACCATAGCGTTGGGCATCCTCCGAGATCGGGGCGAGGCGGAGGACGCGGTTCAGGAAACGCTGTTGCGCTCGTGGAGGGCGTGGCTGACCTCCGCCGGCTACAGTGATCGCTTCGCCTGGGCGGCGCGAATTTGCGTCAACCACTGCATCAGTCGACGGCGAGCGCTCACGAGCCGTGGATTCTTCACGCAACGCGACCTGCCGGTGACCATGCGCGCTCCCAGCGCGCTGGCGGTCGATCCAGCGATTCTGGACTTGAGCCGGATCTACTCTCGCTTATCGCTCAAGCAGCGGGCCGCACTCACACTGACCAAGGGACACGGATACTCAATCGACGAGTGCGCCGAGCTCATGGGGTGCAGCGCGGGCACGGTCCGGACACACATCGCACGAGGCCTTACCACTCTGCGGAAGGGGATGACCACATGACTGACCGGATTGACCATGAACTCGCGAAGCTCTACGCCCACATCTCACAGCAGCCGATGACCACCGCACTTGACGAGATGACGATGCCTCAGGTCAAGGAGCGGGCTACGCCCGATCGCAGGCGGCGGATGATCAGCCTCTTCGCCGGTCTTGCAGCTGTCGCGGTGGTCGCATCGAGCGTCGTCTTGTTCGCCATCGAGCTGAGAAGTCATCGCAGCACCGCCCCATCGGGCACGTCGTCATCGGCATCGCTGCTCAAAGACATGCCGCTGTTGGGTAACGGCGGCGTCCCCACCTCCGCACGCGTCGTGATTCCCCTGACGCGGGGCCATGGATCCGTGCAGCTACCAACCTTCGCCTCGCAGGGGACGCTGTTCATCCAATTCGACTGTCTTGGACCGGGTGCCTTCAAGATCAGCTCCACCGACCGCGTGATCGACAACAATCTCAGTCAGTGCTCGAGCGCTCTTGGCGTCACCACGATAACGGTGCAAGGCCCACCGGCTTTCAAGCCCAAGCCAATGACCCTCAACGTCACCGCCGCCAAGTCGATGTCGTGGGAGCTCTACATAGCGCAGACCAGCGCCGTAATTTTTTCTCTCCCGCCTGTGCAGGCTGATTGGCAGGTGCTGGTGCCTCTTACATATGGCACGGGCTCAACGACGCTGCCAACCTTCAGCGTTGCACCAGACGAGACGGTCAGGGTCCAGGTGTTCTGCGAATCGGGCAGTTCACCGGGTACCCTCGAGATTGCGCCCGATCCCCTCTATCCTGATGGGCAGCAAAACCAATGCTTCTTCTCGAACGGCACCGGCCACAGCACTTCGACATTTTTTGGAGCCGCACCCTCCTCCGGAAGTAGTGGCACCGGCCCAATCAGCATACAGTTCACGGCAGATCCATCGGTCAGCTGGGAGGTTCGAGTAACAGAGGGGCCTCAGGGGATAGTCCTGCCTGAGTTGGGCAACCTTGGGCCGGTGACTCAAGACGTGGGTGTGGCACCCGAGGCACTCGGTATGGGATCGACTGTACTGCCGACATTCACTCCCACCCACCGTTACACGATCGCCTTTTCGTGCTCCGGACCTGGATCTCTGACGGTCGTCACCGCAGGAGTTGCGCACGTCGCGACGACTCAGTGTGGCGGCAACACGGGCTGGTTCACGCCGCCTAACCAGGTGCCTGGCCAGCCCGTATCGATATCCGTCGAAGCCGCGCCCTCGGTGGGATGGGAGATAGAGGCCGTCCAGGTCTACGGATCGACCTGGGGAGCAGGTGGGGCATCAATGCCCTGATGCGCGCTTGCGGATCTCCGCGAAGGGGCAGCAAGGCGATGTGGCGGGCCCGCTTGAGCGCAACCGTCAGCGAGCGCTGNNCTTGCCCCGCTCCGAGAGGTAGCGGCGCAGCCGCGTGACCTCTTTGTAGTCGATGAAGTCGATGTGCTCCACGCAGAAACTGCAGACCTTAGCGACGGCGGCGATCGAAATCAGGCATGGCTCTCGACAAGGCGAACTAGTTGTCCCGCTTTAGAACAGCTCGTAGGCGAGCTAGAGAACGGCGCTTGAACTCTGCGAGCCTCTCCCCCTCGGACTCTACTGCCGCGGTCACGCTGCTGACACTTGACGCTCGAACAACCGAGTCTCACCACGGTTCTAGCTCGGGTGACAGCCCCTGCTCGCGCTCGAACTCCAGCTGCGCCGCTTCCAGCTGCGCATCGATCTCGGGGGTGAGCCAACCGGCGACGGTTCGGCCCTCGAGGTGGTCGTGCGACCCGCCGGTGGCGTCCTCCGCGTCGATGCGGTCCACAGCCTTCGCGACCAGTTCGTGCGCGGCATCCTCGGACATGCCCATCTCACGCAGCCAGCCCTCCGCCTGGTCGTAGACACGCTGAGCCACCAGGCGGTCAATCTCCTCGCCGGCTTCCACCCGGGTCGCCTCCTGGGACAGCTCGTATCCGCCGAGCATCTCCACCAGGGCACGCTGCCGATCGGTGGCCAGCGCCTCGAGGCTGCTCTCGGCGGTGATCCGTTCGGGCGTCTCGTAGCGCTCCGGGTAATCGAGCGCCGACTCCTTCAACTCGCTGCGGGTCCACGCCTGCACGGTCCGCTCCTCGGCGGATCGGTTTGTTTCCTTCCAGTGCTCGACGCCGAGGGTGTCCCGCTCGGGCGGGGTGAACACCTCGTAGTAGTGGGTGGCCAGGGTTGCGCGCGACATCGCGGTGTACGCCCATTCCCGGGTGGCACCCTCGGATCCCACCACCAGGGCGATGTCGGCGGTCATCCCCTGTGCCTTGTGCACGGTGAGCGCATAGCCCCGGTCGATGGCGTCGTAGTGGGTGGTGTCGAGGGTCAGCTGGCGCTTGTCGGGACGCTCCAGCGTGAGCGTGTGGCGCTCGACATCGATCGCGGTGACCACGCCGCGGGTGCCGTTGCTGACCGCGGCGCTGCGCTCGTTGGCCAAACAGATGACCCGGTCGCCCACCTGGAACTCCTTGTCACCGACGGTGAGCGCCGGACCGTGGACCCGTCCCTCGGCCACCGACCGGGCGTGGGCGAGTTCGTTGAGCGCGGCGACCTCGTCACGACGCCGAGCGAGGATGACCGTGTCGAGCCCGCCGGCCTCGAGCCGGGCGTGATCCTCGATGACCTGGACCCGGCGCTCGGCAACCGAGTGGGCGTCGTGAATGCGGTCGTAGCGCTCGTACTCGCGGTACGCCGCGCGCGCCTCACCGTCGCGGAGGAGCTGCAGGGTCACCCGCTCCCAGTCGTAGTGCTGGCGGATGTTCTCGTGCAGCTCCACCCTGCCGATGTGATCGCTCAGCGTGCGCATCGGTGCGCCCGCTTCGATGGGCTGGAGCTGGAAGGGATCGCCGACCACCACCAGCTTGGCCTCGTCGCGAGCCGCCAGGGAGACCAGCTCGGCGAGCTGGCGGTCACCGAGCATGCCGGCCTCGTCGACGACGAGCACACCGCCGTAGGGAAGGCGCTCGACCTGGAGCTGGTGGAGCGTGGCCGCCACGGTGGTCGAGACGATGTCTGAGCCCTCCTCGAGCAGCTCGGCGGCGCGTCCGGCCAGGGCGCAGCCGACCACCTCGACCCCGGACGCATCGAAGGCTTCGCGGCAGACCTCCAGCGCGTAGGTCTTGCCCACCCCTGCGTCCCCCTCGATCACGAGCACACCAGCGGGACTGAGGCAGACCTCCTGGATCATGGCCTTCTGGTCAGCGGTGAGCGTCCGACGCGCTGCCATCGCCGCAGCAACCGTGTCGGCGCGGGCCATCCCGACGCCCGCGCCGGCGCGCGCCTGGGCCGTTGCCACCATGCCCCGTTCCAGGGCGAGCATCTCCGGCGTGGTGTAGCGGAGGTCATGGCCGGTCTCCCTCCAGCGCACCATCGCCTCCGGCTCGGTTTCACCGTCGCGGAGTTGAGGTGGCAGGGGCTGTACCGAGTCACGGTCGGCGAGGATCCGGTCGACGCTGGCTTCCAACTGTTGGCGGCTCATACCGAGGGGCGCGTGCGATGCCACGGCGCGGATGAGGTCGCGGCGCGTGAAGGTCGCCTGCCGGGCGGTGAGTCCGTGCACGCCGAGGATGTCCACCGAGCGCTGCACGTTAAGGCGCCGAGGCTCGAGAGCACCGGGCTCGCGATGGAACATGGCCTGCACCGTCTCGCCGTCGAGCCCGACACTTGCGGCACGCTCCTGCCATCGGGCGAAGAGATCCTCGGTGGCCGCCACCTCGTGCTTGCCCTCGCGCGTGTCGAGCGTGGCCACCTCGCGCCCGGCTCGTGTGGTCACGTCGTAGGCAGCAGCGGCGGCGTCGATCTGGAGCGACCTGCGCGAGAACTCACCCCGCTGCGCGGCAGTGATGCCGACTATGGAGAAGCACCCCTTCCCGTCGACCACGGTGGAGATCCCGAGCTCGCGCACCAGGTGGTCGCGCCATTCCGCCTGTGCGATGGCGCCGGCAGCCGCCGCGTGCTGATACAGGGGCTCGCTGTGCAGCTGGCTCCAGCTCCCGTCGGGTCGCTGCACCCAGGTGGGGACGGTGATGTGCGTGTGCAGCTGCGGGTCAACGGTGACTATGCCGGTGGCTGGATCCGTGACCGGGCGGGCGGTCCGATGCACGAACTCGGGCATCAACAGCTTGGCCCGTACCGCTTCGGTGGTCTTGGTGTCCCGGTTGTACTGGCGTGCCCAGCCGGCGTTCGCCTGGAGATACGCGGCGGCGGCCTGGACTCCCTTGCTGTGGATGCGCAGCATGGTCGACCGAGTGTGCTCGTCGCCGAGCGCGTAGAGGATGCTCACGTCCTTGGGTGCAGAGACCGTTACATCGAAGGCGACAACCATCTGCCTCCGCCAGTGTTTGCCGAGGTCCTCACCCGTTCGTGGATGTGTGCCGGCGAGCACCGCCGCAAAGTCGGTGTCGGTCACCTCGCCGCGTAGACCCAACACTTCCGCGCCGGGCCCGGCCCAGCGTCCTGGCGACTCGCCACGTGCCGTGTAGTACTCGAGTTGCTGCTGCGCAACCGCCTCGCGCAGGTACCGCACCGCCTGCTCGACGCTGGTGAGCTTGCCGATCGAGATCATCGCGGAAACCCGTGCCGCACGCGCTTCAGCGTAGGCAGAAAACGCCTACAGAGCGCTTACTTTTTCGGAACGTTTGATCTGGAAGAAATCAGCGATGCAACTGTGTGCGTGTCAGGGGCGGCGATGCGTGTGCGCGAGGCAGGGAAGGCGCTCAAGACGGACGCGTGAAGCAGGTGTGCTTCTGTCGAAGGTGAGAGGAGATGGGCGGCGCGCGGAGGGCCGAGAGGTGATGCCGACGGAGCCGCGGGTGCGAGCAGTGCGGACCGAATTCGCGCAGCGACGGACACGGGCGGTGACCGCGGGGTGGAGTTCACAGCACGGGCGGACGCGACATTCGCGAATAGCGCGACGTGCGCGAATAGCGCGGTGCGCGCGAACCTCGCGAAGTGCGCTTGACACGCGACGTCTGCCGGAGGCGCGATGTACACCGGAAACGCGATGTGCGCTGGAATCGCGATGCGCGCGGGGATCGCAATGTGCGCGCAATTCGCGCGGTCCGCGCCATTCGCATGACACGTGGAAGGCGCGAATGCCGCTAAGCAGCTCTCACCACACGAAGCGTGTCAACGTAGTGCATACGCTCCTCGGCGGACGCGTCCTGAGCTATCCCCATGTCCTGGAACCGCGGTGTCAAGTAACTCACGGACTTTTGCGGGCCAAGGCTGGTTCGGAAAAGTGTAGGCGCTACGTAAGCAAATACATGGCATGCTCGTGCCATGGCTATCGCCGATGTGTCGCCGGGTACCGGCTATGTGCGCGGGAATCTGCGCGCGCATCAGACGAAGCTCCCTTGGGGTTCTGATGAGCAGGTGTCTCATCAAGGAGCACCCGGGATCCATGTTGCCACGGACCCACGGCGCCAACGAGCAACGCCCACCACCCCAGTGCCCTTGCTCGAGTCGGCCGCGCGGACACCTCTTGACATTGCGCCTGCATCGACGCGCACTCCGATGCTGCTCACCGTTCGCGACGTGGAAGCGGAACTGCAACTCGGTCGTACGCGAACCTACGAGCTGTTGCGCTCGGGCTCCATTCCCGTTGTCCGCGTCGGACGCGCACTCCGCGTGCCGCGCGATGCGCTGCGCCGCTGGGTCGACGAGCAGACCGCGTGACCCTTGGGTCCGAGCGGCGTCAGTTCGCCCGTTGTACCGGTCGCACTGCGTCGTGAAGCCCCTCCGGATCGAGGTCCGCACCGTTCGGCCACACCAGCGTGCCCAGCTCTGGATCCACGCTCACGCTGTTGAACTGAGCAATGTCACGGAGCGGCTCGAACATCTCGCCCCACAGCTCGGCGGCCAGGTCGATGTCGCCCACCATCCCGTCGCTGAACGTGAGCCGGAGACGGTACTCACCGAGGCGCTCAACGCCCGTGACCTTGACCATCTCCCAATCCTATGCGAGCGGCTCGATGGACGCCAGCGCCGTGCGTTCGATCACCCGTTGCCAGTTGTCTCGCAGCTCTTGCTCGTGCAGGGCCGCCCATTCCATGACATGCCCAAGCGCGCGAGCGGGCAGCGAACCGTCAAGCACCATCAGCGGCTCGATCCCGATCGAAGCCTCATGCTCTCCATAGGTCGCGTGAAAGTGGGCGGCATGGTGTTGCCCGCCGGTCTCCCAGTACATGGTGATGACGATGCCGTAGAAGGCGCTGATCCGCGGCACGTCAACCCGTGGTGATCAGTCGGGTGAGCCGGTCGGCCGCGTCGTCGTGCAACTCCTGCAGGACTTCGGCGTACGTGTCGGCCGTGATGCCGATCGTGGAGTGTCCGAGCACACTGCTGACCACCTTCAGCTCCGTCCCGCTCGCCAGCATCAGGGTCGCGGCGGCATGGCGCAAATCGTGGAAGCGACGCACGGTCAGGCCGGCTCGGCGAAGGCCCGTCTCGAACCGATGGGTCATCCCGGTCGGCTCCACCGGATGACCGGTGGGGCGCGTGAACACCAGCCCAGCGATCGGCTCGTGCCAGGCCGATCCGATGTGGAGGCGAGCCTCGCGCTGCCGCTGTCGCTGGACTGCGAGCAGCTCGACCAGGGGATCGGGAATCCGCAAGCTCCGCCGAGACCGCTTCGTCTTTGGCTCGAGGATTTTGAAGAGCATCTTCGGGTCGGATCGCTGGTCACGAGGGATGCGGTGCAGTGCGCCGGTGACGCGCAGCACCTTGCGCTCCAGGTCGACGTCGTCCCAGCGCAGTCCGAGGATCTCGCCCTGACGCATGCCGAGATACAGGGCCGTGCCCACGACCGCCTCGAGCTCGGTACCGCGAAAGGCGTCGAGGATCGCACGCGCTTCCTCGGGGCGCACGGAGGCCGCCCTCGTCGCGGACACCTCGAGGGGTTCGGCCAGGGCTGCGGCGTTGCGAGCCACCGTGCCCCATCGCTGCGCGTCAGCCAGGGCCGAACGCAGGACCGCGCGGGCATGGTTGACGGTTCGAGGCGCAAGGCCGCCGGCGACCGCCTGGCGCATGGCGACGTTCACCTGCTGCGGGGTCAGCTGCGCCAGCTTGACCCTCCCCAACAGAGGAATCAGCTGGTACTTGATGAGGCTGCGGTACCGCCGCATGGTGGTCGGGCGGATGCTCGTTTGCCCCTCGATCCAGGTGCCGAGAAAGTCGCCGACCGTCTGCCGGTCGGAGGACGGTGCCACCCCGAGAGCGAGCCCGCGAATTGCCGCGTTCATCTTCGCGACCGCATCGGCGCGGCTCTTGCCATACAGGCTGCGCCGGACCTGGCGACCCCTCGTGTCGAAGCCGACCGTGACGCGCGCCTCCCACTGTCCCGGGCGTCGCTCTCGGATCGTCCCTTCGCCAAGCCCTCGGCGCTTGCTCGTCACCCCTTCCTCCAAACACCGGAATCTGTAGGGGTACTGTAGGGGTATTGGCGTGCTGGCGTCAACTAAGATGGTAGCTTCCGAGGCCGGCCGCAGCCGCGATTTGAATTCAAAACGAGTGTGCCGGGAGAGGGAGTCGAACCCTCACGAGGTTGTCCTCGGCGGTTTTTGAGACCGCTGCGTCTACCATTCCGCCACCCCGGCAAGGTGGACAGCGTACCGGCTCCCACCGGGAACCGGAGCGCCTGCTGGCGCGTACTCTCAAATGCATGGACGACGAGGCGCTCCTCGAGCGGGCACGCCGCGGCGACCGCGATGCCTTTGCAGCAATTGTCACTCGCCACCAGGATGAGCTCTACACGATGGCACTCAGGATTCTCGGGACACCGGCCGACGCGGCCGACGTCGTGCAGGAGACGTTCCTTCGCGCCTACGTCAGGATCCCGGTGCTTCGCGGCCAGACGATCCGGGCGTGGCTCTTTCGCGTCGCCATCAACTGCAGCCACGACGTCCAGCGCCGCAGCATCCGCCGGCCGGCCGATCCTCTCGAGGACGCGGAGGGCAACATTGTCGACCTCCCGGATCCGGATCTCGGGCCGGAGGCAACCGCCCTCTCGCGCGAGCGCGTCGCCGCGGTTCGTGAGGCCCTGCTCACGCTCCACCCCGACTTCCGCGCAGTCGTCGTCCTCCGCGACGTCAACGAGCTGAGCTACGAGGAGATGTCTGCGGCTCTGCGCGTCCCGATCGGCACCGTCAAATCCCGGCTCAACCGGGCTCGCTCGATGCTGGCCAAAGCCCTGCGTGGCACCGCCGCAGCCCCCGGGTTCGCCGAGGAGAACGCGTGAGCCCGCGCCGCCACCTCGACGACCTGTTCTCCGCGGCATACGAGGACGAACTCTCGCCGATCGAGGAGGCGCGCTTCACCGCGCATATGCAGTCGTGCGCGCCCTGCGCTGCGGCGTATGCAGAGTTCCGGGCCAGCGTCGAGGCTCTCCGCGAGCTGCCGAAGGCCCGAATGCCCCATGTGGTGCACCTTCCCTCGACGTCTCCCGTTGCCGAACGTCCGCCCCGGCCGCGCATCGGTCTGGGCTGGTTCAACCTCGGGGTTCTGCGCCGGTTCCCCGCGACGGCCATTGCCGGCGCCTTCGTTGTCGTCCTGGCGGCCACAGCCCTGCTGCATGGCGGCGCAACCCCGACGAGTACGCCGAGCAGCGCGGCACAAGCAGCTCTGCCCAACTCCGCCCAACATGGCGCCGCGGGAGGGGCCGTTTCCACCCCCTCGACCGCCTCCTGCAGCTCGATCGTCAGCATCGCCGGGGCGTCGCCGCCGCCCAGTTTCAGCCAGGAGGACCTGGCCACCGACCCGGCGCAGCCGGCGATCCACCTGGTCCTCGCGGCGCCGACGCTCCAGGTCACCTCGGGCAAGCCGGCCGTGGTGTATGCGCAGTTCTCGGTGCCGATCCCATCGCTCTCCAATCCGGGGACGGGATCCGCTCCAGTCACGTCCCACACGGTGCTGCCGTGCGTGTCGGTCGTGGTCGCGAGTTCCAGCAACCGGCTGGACGTGCTCCCCGCTGTTGAGACCCCGGCGGCGCAGGGCCTGGGACCGATCGACGGGTCATCCGGATACGTCATATCGCCCCGCACATCGGGCCCCTTGCTCACCTTCCAGGTGCCGGCCGGGCTCGTCCCGGGTACCGAATTGCGAGTCGTTGCGACCATCCCGGCCGGCTACACCGGCCCGAACAGCCCGCCGCTGACCGCGGAGTTGACCCTCACCACCCGCTGATCAGCCCGGCGGCGCCGATCCCACGGCGCCCCTCCTTTACTAGACTGGAAGGCAATGCACCGCCGCCTGGCGTGCCTGGCTGTGGCGCTGCTGGTCTCCGGCTGCAGCTTCACCGGGTTCGGCACCCCCCCAAACTACGGCTACCTCGTGATCACTGCGGGTGGCGTTGGCCTCCGCTCCGGCGCCGCCGACGTTCCGCCGAATCTCGATCTGCG
The DNA here is from genome assembly GCA_003131685.1 of Candidatus Dormiibacterota bacterium. Lineage (GTDB taxonomy): Bacteria > Chloroflexota > Dormibacteria > Aeolococcales > Aeolococcaceae > Palsa-851. The sequence continues at coordinate 3,291 of PKWB01000064.1, read as the reverse complement.
GCTGCATGCCACCGGCGCACCGCTGCAGGCCTCGGATGTGACCGCGACCCTGGACGGGAACTCGCTGACCTTCGCGGCCCAGCACCAGGACCTCCTGGCCACGGTGCAGCCACTCCTGCCGCTCTCGTCGGCCCACCACCTCTCGGTGGCCGTGGCGGGCTTGAGCACCCAGAACATCACTTTCACGGTCGTTGCGCCCACCGCCGCGATGCTCGCCGCCCACATCGATCCGGCGAGCGGGCTGGTGGTCGACGCGGTCTTCGACGACGCTCCCTCGCAGCCGGCGATCGCGGCTGCGCTACCCGGCGCCACCGTGNNCCGTGACCTGGACCGATGGCGACCACGCGCGGATCGCCTGGAAGGGCAGAGCACCCTCATCAATCACGCTGCCCCCGTCCATCCCCACCGCCGGTGACGCTCATCTCGATCCGGGGATCACCCTCTCGTTGGTTGGTATCGCCCGGCACACCGTCCGCCGGGTGACCGTCCCAGCCCCGCCCGTCGTCACCGGCATCCTCGTGGACGCGTTTGTCATCAACACCTCGGCATCGAACACGGCGCTCGCACTCCATCTCGGGGCGGTCGCTGAGGTCACCCCGACCGGCTGGCAGGCGCAGGCCGACGGTTCGATCCTCGGGACGCC
>PKWB01000064.1:1326-2634 GCA_003131685.1 Candidatus Dormiibacterota bacterium | reverse complement strand
CCGTTCACGGCGTTCGTCCAGCAGCTCGCAACCGCGGTGCACGCCCGGGGGGCGAAGCTGATCGTCGACGTCGTCCCGCACGACTTCGCCGGGGTGAACGCGTACTCCGCCGCCTATGACATCGCCGCAATCGGCAAGGTCGCCGACTACGTGGATCTCATGGCCTATGACCAGCACGGCGACGGAGGGACGCCGGGCCCGGTGGCGGGTCTGGACTGGGACAACGCGATCCTGCAGGCGACTCTGCCGGACCTCAACCCGGCCCGCGTGCTCCTCGGAGTGCCGCTCTACGGCCGCGCCTGGGGAAGCAGCTTCGGCGGTGCGGCGGCGTATTCGAACGTTCTCTACAACGCTCTGACCGTGCCGGGCGCGCATGTCGACTACGACTTCGGCGCCCAGACCCCGTTCATCGTCTCGCCGAACGGCTCGCTCATCACCTACTTCGACGACGCGGACAGCCTGGCGCGGAAGGTCGCCCTGGTGCACAAGTACGGCCTCGCCGGGATCGCCGCCTGGCGGCTCGGCTTCGAGGATCCGGGGTTCTGGTCGCTCTTCCGGGCCTGACGCGAGCCTAGCTCTCGGAGGCGCCCGTCCCCAGGTCGGGGAGGTTGAGGGTGTTCACCCAGTCGCGAATCTTGGCGAGCCGCTCCTCGCTCTCGGGGTCGGTCTCGGTCAGCTCGCCGTCCTTGTCCGCCTCGGGAAGGACGCCGGCCTTGTCGAGCACCTCGTCGGCGACNNCCGCGCTGAGCAGGTTGGCGAGCAGGTCGTGCGTGATCGGTCGCTCGGGGGTGATCCCGGTGATCTTGAGCGCGATCGCGTTGGCTTCGTTGATGCCGATCCAGATGGGAAGGTAGCGATCAGCCGTCTTCTCTTTCAGGATGACGACGTGCTGGCCGGTCGGCATGTGCACCCTGATGCTGTCGACGGTCATTTCCACCAGGTCGGCCATGCCTCGATCATAACCCCGGGAGTGCGCCCGCGAGGACATCCATCCCTCGCCGCTACCATGGATCGCTGTGGCTCGCGAGACTCTGTTGCTGGTGGATGGGCACAACCTCGTGTACCGCGCCTTCCACGCGATGCCCGCGCTGAGCAACAGCCGGGGCGAGATGACCAACGCCGCCTACGGCTTCACGTCGATGCTNNCGCTCAACGACACGACGCCGACGTATGCGATCGCGGCATTCGACCCCCCGGGACCAACGTTCCGTCACGAGAAGTTCGCGGAATACAAGGCGCAACGGCAGCGTGCCCCGGACGAGCTGCGTGCCCAGTTCCCGTGGGCGCGCGAGGTCGTGGAGGCGCTCG
>PKWB01000064.1:0-1298 GCA_003131685.1 Candidatus Dormiibacterota bacterium | reverse complement strand
GCCGACGACGTCATCGGCACGCTGGCGCAGAAGGCCGAGGCTGCGGGACTCGACGTCATCATCCTCACCGGGGACCTCGATGTGCTGCAGCTCGTCACCGAGCACATCCGCGTCTTCGCGAGCCGCCGCGGTCTCAGTGACACGATCATCTACGACGTCGACAAGGTTCGCGAACGCTACGGNNACAACATCCCGGGCGTCCCGGGCATCGGCGAGAAGACGGCGATGTCCTTGGTGCAGCAGTACGGGCGGCTCGAGAACGTCCTCGAAGCGGTGCCGACCATGCCGCCCGGGCGGGTGCAGCGCGCGTTGGAAAGCCATATGGAGCAGGCGCGGTTGAGCAAGTGGACGGCGACCATCAAGGTCGATATCGACATCGACCTGCCGCTCGAGGGCGCACGCCTCTTCAACTACGACGAGGGGGCGGTGCGTGAGCTGTTCGACCGCCTGGAGTTTCGCAGTCTGCTCCCGCGACTGCCCGGCCGCGCCGTGGACAATGGTTCGGCGCCGCCGTCCGGTGCGCCGGCAAGCGAATCTGCTCCGTTGCCCGGCGACCTGCAATCGCCGGCGACAGACGTCGAGATCGTCGTCGATGCGCATCAAGCAGAGGACGCGTTGCAGCGCGTCCGCGCAGCTGGCGCGATGGCCGTCCGCACCGTCGTTGACGGTAGCCCGAGAACCGGCGACATGATCGGTGTCGCCTTCGCGCCCAAGGGCGAGGACATCGCCTACTACATGCCGGTGTGGCATGCCGGACTCGAGCGCAATGCGGATCCGGCGGCAGTCGCCGCGGTGGAGGAGGTGCTCGCGGACACCACGATTCCGAAGCGGGGCTACGACCTCAAGCGTGAGCTGCTCGCGTGGCGGCGCCGCGGTATCGCGATCCAGGGTCTGGAGTTCGACGCACTGCTCGCCGCCTACCTCACCAACTCCCGCCTCAAGGTTCCGACGCTTCCCGTCCTGGCGCACGACCTTGCGTTGCTGAGCGTCGAGGCCGAGGAGACGTTGCTCGGCAGCGGCCGCGGCAAGCGCGGGATCGCTGATGTTCCGGTGGAGGAGGCGGCCGCGTACTACGGCGTGTGGGTCGGCCTGCTCGACCCGGTCGGCGAGAGGTTGATTCGCGACATGGAGCGAGCCAACGCCACCCGGCTCCACGACACCATGGAGCTGCCCCTCGTCCCCATTCTCGCCGCCATGGAGGTGGAGGGAGTCGCCGTCGATTGCGACCTGCTCGGGTCGATCAGCGCCGAGATGTACAAGCGCATCACCGAGATCGAGAACGAGGTGCAGGAGGTTGC
>PKWB01000083.1:37663-41468 GCA_003131685.1 Candidatus Dormiibacterota bacterium | reverse complement strand
AAGCAGATGCCTTGCGCGCCCATGATCACCGCCGTGTTCACGCCGACGACTTCGCCGTGGGACGACACCAGCGGGCCGCCGGAATTGCCGGGGTTGAGCGCCGCGTCGGTCTGGATAACATCGTCGATGACCCGGACCTGGGCACCGGATCGGGTCGGGAGCGAGCGCCCCAGGGCACTCACCACGCCCGCGGTGACGCTGCCGGCGAGGCCGAGGGGATTGCCGATGGCCACCACCAACTGGCCGACCCGAAGCACCGAAGCATCGCCGAGTCGCGCCGGCTGGAGATCGCCGTGCTCCGCTACCAGCACCGCGAGGTCGGAGAGCGGGTCCCGTCCCCGGACGCGAAAGCGGAGCTGGCGGCCGTCGGCAAGATCGAGCCTGCCGCCGTCACCACAGGCGACCACGTGGGCCGAGGTCACCAGGTACCCGTCGGAGCTGAGCGCGACCGCCGAGCCGCTTCCGAGTGGGGAGCGTCCCCCGCCGGAAGTGACCTGCACCGCCGCGACCGACGGTGCGAGTGCGGCGGCTACCTGGGTGAGCGTGCGCGAGTATGCGTCGAGCAGCTCGCCGTCATCGCTCGGGTCAGCCGACATCGGGACCTTCGGCCCGCGCCTTCTGAACGGCGGTGAGTGCGCCGCGGAGGCTCTCGATCCAGTCGGACTGATGCTGGCCGACCAGGCGGACGCACCAGGCGAGCGCCTCGCTGCGGCTGCGAGCGACACCGGCCTCGATGAGCGTGTCGAGCACGCGGCGATCCTGGAGCCGGAGCCGGGTCATGACCGGGACCCCGAGGGTGGTGAACAGCTCCTCGACGCCACCGCAGCGGGCTCCCCAGGAGACCTTGCGGCCGAAGAGACGCTCGGCGTCACGAGCGACCTTGACGCGTGCATCACGGGTATCGCTACGGAATCGGGAGATCCGGGCGCTACGAGCTGCGGCCCGGGCGCCTTCGGCGGCGTCAGCGGGAAGCTCGGGCTCGTCGATCTCGCCGACGATCAGGATCTCGTCGGGATCGGAGGTGATGGTCGGGGCAGACTTGTAGAGCCCCTCGGGCAGGCGGCCGGCGAACCAGCCTGAGACTTCGTCGTCGGTGAGCAGGTCGGGAGTGCTATGTCCTTTCATGGATTACATGATTACACAGCCGCCGCGTAAGTGCGAGGCACTCCCTGAACGCCCCACCGACGACGGGTCAGTCGAAGTCTATGTGCAGGACTGGATCACGACGTTGATGTGCGTCCCCGGGGTTCCCAGGGTGTTCATCCGCGCCCAGAACCGCTCCTGGTCGTTGGATTGCCGACTTGCTGGAATCCAACGTGCGTCCGCGTGCCGAACCGGGTGAGGACCCTGTACTTCCAGCCCTGGGTCGGGTCGGTGTCGGTCACCTTGAGCGTCGTCTAGATCGCTGGCCACGGCCGCGACCGGTTGAACATGAAAGAGGAGGACGAGCACCGGGGTCATGAGCGCGCCGCCACCCATCCCGGTGACGCCGACAGCGCCACCGACATCCGTCCAGCCAGCGCGATGTACAGAGCACAGTGCATCGTGGTCCCCTTCTCAGCCCCTTCTTCGTCCTCGCGCAACTCTGACGCAGTTAAGGATCAGAGATCAAGGAGGTGCATTTTGATCAAAGCCATCTGATGATGCGAACGATACCTGAGCGGAATCTCGCCCTACTTCACCCGGCTACCTGGACAGTGATCGAGAACGTCCGCTGACCAGGACCGCATAACACCACTTCGCCACACACGCGCCGCGAGGCAGTTACCGCGGAGTTCCCGGCTCGGCTTGCTCTGAAATCAGCAGTCACCGTTCCACACCCCTGTCCCGGAACGCATCCTCCGGGCGACGGCGCCACCTGCACGGCTCCCTCGGGACCGAGGACGCCAGGGTCAGAGCTTCCGCTGATCGTCCAGTACGTGCTGTTGAGTTGCACAATGAGCGACTGTCCGACTTGCATCGAAACCGACCGGCCATTGTCGGCCTGAGTGACGGTCATTGACGCTGACGGATCAAGGGACGGGGTCCTCGGGACCGATCCGCATCCGGCGAGGCAGACACCCAAGACGATCACTGCAAGATTGCGGGCGACCACTTGAGCTTTTGTCGCTGCGGCACAAGGCTTCGCTGGCCAGAGACCCATCATCTCCACTTCTACGCACTAACCGCGGAAAGAGTTCCGGAGACCGATTGGTCAACGAACGATCCGCCGAGATGCCGAGCGCTAAGAAGAGGCGTCAGTCTCGGCCGAACGCAGCAAAGCCGTCGCTCGCACCCAACATGCCCGTGGACGCCTGTTACTATCCGGCCGCTTGCGAAGCCATTCAGTCCGCCGCACCGGTGGCAGGTTTCGCTCGAAGGGGACGCTGGGGAATGGAAGGTAACCACCTGCGACAAGCGCAATCCACGAAGGGTAGGGGGCTTGGCCGTCGACTCCGCGTCGCAGTGCTGCTCGCGGGAGTGCTGGCAGCCGCGGCGTGGGGGGTGGCGCCACGAGGCGTCGCGGCGGCGCCACCAGCCAAGGCGGCCCAAACCAAGGTCCATTTCTTCCCATCGACCACGTACGAGAAGACTCACCCGACGTCGTGCACGACGGATTGCAGTCTGATGACCTTCCACGGCGGGACGGTCCAGCATGGTGAACTGGACTACCTTATTTTCTGGACGCCCTCCGGGTACTACATGCCCTCGGCGTATCGGAATGGCCTGAATACCTGGATGTCCGAGGTCGCCGCTTCAGACTACCAAGCAGGTAATCAGTTCAGCGTTGCCCAGCAATACTACGACAACTCGGGGCCGGGTTCCAGCAAGAACTTTGTGCCGTACGCGATCACGAATGGAGGGATCATCGTCGACACGGATGCGTTGCCGGCGAGCGGATGCACTGACTCGGGCACGACCGCATGCATCAACGACACTCAGATCCGAACCGAGATTCAGAACGTCGTGACGGCCCACAAGCTCCCACAGAACGCGAACACGGAATACATCCTGTTCACTCCCTTAAAGGTCGGCAGCTGCTTCACCAGTGCAAACACGTCGTGCGCGTATACCTCGTATTGTGGATACCACAGTTACTTCACCGGGACAACAGGCCAGATCGTGTACGCCAACATGCCATGGTCCTACTCAGTGTCGGGATGCGACGTGAACCCGGCCTTCTCCACAGGCTACGCGAACGGGTCCGCAATCGATCCTGAGGTCGGGGTCTTCAGCCACGAGCTCATCGAGACGATGACCGACCCCAACATCAACGCGTGGTACGACGGCTCGGGCAACGAGATCGGCGACAAGTGCGCCTACATCTATGGCAGCGGTGGTTACGGCTCTATGACGGGCTTGGCAAACAACGGGTTGGGCTACTGGAATATCAATCTAAGTGGCGATGAGTACCTCCTGCAGCAGGAGTTCTCCAACTTCAACTCCAACGGCACGACCACCGGGTGCGTCAAGACCGACTCCGACACGCAACCGACCTTCACGGTCACCATAAGCCCGAACCCGCCGGTCCACGGGTCGTCTGCCACATTTACGGCCAACGTCACGGACCCGTATGGCATCAACCGCGTCGTCTGGTACTTCGGCGACTCCACCAATGCCACGGTGTTCGGCAGCGGCGTGACCCACCACACGTACGCGACCGCGGGCACGAAGACGCTCCAGGCGATCGTGACCGACGGCCACGGCAACGAGAAAAGGTTGATCGAGACGATCACCGTGTCGTAAGTGGATCCTTCCTGAGACGCGGGTCTGGTCAACCGCCTCGATTCGCCGAAGAGACGGCCGCCGCCACAAGCGGTGGCCG
>PKWB01000083.1:0-37625 GCA_003131685.1 Candidatus Dormiibacterota bacterium | reverse complement strand
AACTGACCTCGACGGGGAGACCGGCGCTCTCGGAGTGGCCCTTTCACAGAGCCCCGTGGTCGCCCGCGCAGTCCTCGCCACAAATGTGTGCTCTGGACGGATTTGTCAAGCGCGAGCCAATGGGTGATGTCGACGTTGATGCGTTGCGTGGTGCGTGCGGCGTGGTGAACGACGGGGGCGAGACGCGACGGAGGCAGATACAGCGATGGTCATCAGTCTGCTCTTCGCGGGTCAGCATGCTGGTGCCGCATGTCAGGGGATCCGAGGCCAAGCTGCCGTCGAGTCTGTGGTAACGCGAGTCGGGTCGCAACACATTTACGCGGGTGCTCGGCATCACTGCCACCCCGTTGCGGTCCCGCCCTCGTCGTTCAGGTCACGCTGCGGGCAGTCCCTCCCATATGGTGCCGACCGCACGGCCGGCAGACCGGGCCAGCGGATCAGGCGCCTCTCTCAACGAGGTTGAGCCCGAGCGCCTATACTTCCGTGTTCTAAGAGAGGGGAAGCAAGCAATGGGCTCGTGACAAACACAGCAAGCAGCGCCGCTACTGCCCCCCGTCGCGTGTTCGTGCGTGATGGCGCAGTCGACCTGGGCGGGGTGGCCTACGACCGACATTCCAGCGCCGCGCCAAAATCGAATGGGACCGGCCGCGGTGTCACGTGGCCCGCCGATCCGATCCTGGTGGTCGGGGCCGGTGGGTTCATCGGCGGGCACCTCGTAGCCGCTCTCAACCGGAGCGGCTTCACACGCGTCCGCGCGGTGGACGTGAAACCAGTTGAGAGCTGGTATTAGCCAACTCCCCGTGTGGAGAACGTCCGGACCGACCTGCGCGAGATGCAGAAATGCCGCCTCGTGACCGGTGGTGTGGAGTGGCTCTCCAAGCATTCCTGAGGTGATCGCCACTGTCACCAGGTCGAACGACGGCTCAGTCGCGTTGCTGCCCATCCTCACCCAGGGAGCGTATCGTCGCCTGGCCCAGTAGTCCATGCGCGCGTCCCCATATACAAGCGCAGGTTCTCTACATTGAGCGGGCGAGCGCGAAGAAGGACGTTCATTGCACGTATCAGTGTCATTGATTACAGTTAGTCATCGCGACGAAGAGCAGGTTGACGCGCTCCTCGCGCACTTGTCTTCGCTCTCCGCTTCGGGGGTCGAGGTTATTATCGTGCGCAACGCCTGCCCAGCTACATCTCCACCGCTCCGCCAATTCGGCCTGACTACTCTCATTGAGCTGCGGAACTCAGATAACGCTGGTTTCGCGGCTGCATTCAACCAAGGCCTACGTGCCGCGCGAGGCGACGTTGTAATGTCGTTGAACTCGGATGTTGTCGTCACGAGCGCAGCACTGGCCGCTTTAGCGACGGCGGCGTTTCATAGCGAACAACAGCCGGCTGTAGTTGCTCCCATTTTGACAAATGAGAAGGGCTCCGTCTTTGGCAGAAGGTTCTACTCGCCGATCTCGCTTATCCTAGCGCGGACTCGTGCAAGGTCTAGGGTTGCCTTGGCGCGAGACCCGGCCGGCGTGGAGTGGGTATTGGGTGCGTGCTTCGCGATGCGGCGTCAAGCACTGCTAACGCTCGGAGGATTGGACTCCAGATTCTTCCTTTACTTCGAAGACGTTGATCTGTGCTGGCGCGTGTGGGAGTGTGGCGGGGTCGTTAGGGTGTTGCCGGGCGTTCATATCTACCACAGCCACCGCCGAGCGAGCCGCCAAGTTAGTCGAGTGTTCCTATGGCATATCCGTAGCGCGGCGCGATTCTTTATGCTTCATCCAAGGGCAATCGTCGGACGAGGTCCGCGGCATCGGAGGCCGTGATGCGCAGGAGCCTCTTCGGGGGTGTGCCAAGGGGGGTCCCTCAAAACTAGGAGGCAGCCTACGCTCTCAGGTTGCCCGAGATATCCGCGCCGGTGAGTACGGCGCGTCGGTTGACACTAGCCACTGGTCCGAGCTTATGGCTACGCTTCGTGATTGGATCAACCCGCCCGATGAATGGGAGGAAAAGGGGCAATCCGGCCTTAGGTATTTCCTTGCGATACGCGAGAAACGCATCATTGCCGGCGAGTGGTTACGACATATATGAAACGACACGGATCGTGCCGAACGTGAGCACAGCCAGACGAGAATCGCTGCGCTTCACAAGGCCAGCGCCCTCGCAGCCAAAGCGCTGCTCTGGGTGCTCGTCCGCGGCATACGCGAGACTGCGCTCGACGAGCGTGGCCGCGAATGCTTCCGGCGATCGCGCCCGTTCTGCTTAGAACTACCGTACCCGTCCGTCGTCGGCTGCTGGGCGATTGAATGGAGGACGCGTCAGAAGTCAGGGACGTCGGCTGTTGGGCTCGCCGCGCGTCTGCGCTAGTAGCGGCCGTTGTTTCGATAATCGAATGCGGGACTAGTGGTGCGGCATCACCTGGGTCGGGTCGTGTCGACCGCAGGCTGATTCTAGATGGACGCGCCGGGACGTTGCTGGATGTCGGTGGTCACGAACAGTGCACTGGTCCTTGAGGCGCAGCAGGACCCGGAGCAGTGATCGGAAAAGAGGAAGTCCCCCCTGAGATGCTCGGTGGTGTCGAAGCCCCGAGAACCAGGGAGGACCATCCGTGGAGTCTGAGGAGACCGGCATGGATCTGTGCGCGCTACATCGACACGGCTGGAGCATCAGTGCTCTCGCCCGGCGGTTCCAGATCAACCGCCGCACGGTGGCCAGGGAGGTGGCGCCTGACGGCCCACGCGCGTATCCGTCGCGCGCCCCGAAGCACCCGCTGACGCCGGCGCAGCTCGGGCACATCGAGCGTCGGCTGCTGGTCTGCCCGATGCTGCGGGCCACCGACCTGCACCGCGAGCTGCAACGTGTCGTCGGATACCAGGGCAATCCGACCTTCGGCCACCAATTGCGACCGTTGCGCCCGCCCGTGGTCGTCGAAGCGGAGGTGCGCTTCGAGACCGCCGCTGGAGTGCAGACGTGGGTGGACTGGAAGCACCTCGGCCTCTGGCCACTCGGCGAGGAGATGGTCCAGTTGCACGCGCTCGTGGCCGTGCTGGGTCACGGCTGTTTGGCGGCGCTCCCTTGCAGAACCCTCACTCGTGGACAGATCTTGGGAAAGGCAGCTACGGCGCCAGGCGGTTCACGAGTCACACGAGCGAGGGCGGGACCCTCATATCCTCACAGGCGGTTCAGCTCGCGCGGCGTGCGGCCGGTCACACGGACCGTGAGCCACGCTCCGGCGAAGGCAACCGCACTAATCAGCAGGACGATCCCGACCGCGAGGGTCGGGACGTTGACGAGCTTTAGCCCAGAGAGGAGCGGCAGCGCGCTGAGTGCGACGCGATAAACAGCGTTGGTGCATACGACGAGATGGTGGCGCCGTTGAGCATTCCAGCGATGCTGCCGATGAGGATCCGCCGCCCTGGCGCGCCCGTCCAGCTCGGCGTTGACCATCTCGATGGCGTTGGCCGAGGAGATCGAGCGCCGGTGGTCAGCAGACCTTGCTTTACCGGCCCTCAGGAGAGCGGTGGATGAACCAGTCGTACCCCTGCGCGTCCGTGATCGTTTCAGTAGGGCGCGCACCTTCTGGATTACATGATTACATGTAAGGATATCCGCAGCGATCTTCGCGGGTCAGCTATTCCGACTCTGGCCTCGAAAGCTCGGCGGCCAACTCTCGGAGCGCTCCGAGCTGCCCGTCCGTTGGCCCCGCCNNCGCGTCCTGAAGCGACCATCCCATCATGAGCAGGGCCGCACATACGACCATCGGCGTCCGTTCGACGCCGGCTTGGCAGTGGACGAGCACATCGTGGCCATGCTTAACTAGTGAGGACACGGTCACGGCTGCATCTCGTAGCTCCTCGACTGAGGGCGTGCCGTGATCCTGAAGGGGGACATGCTTGATCACGACCTCCGTGGGCCAATGGCCGGCGTCCGGACCCTCCTCGCGGAGATCGACAACGCAGTCGATCCCAGCCCGGGCAAGACGGGTACCGTTGCGGGCGTCAGCCGCAGATCCCATCGAGAGCCCAGGTATCACGCGAACGGTTCCGGGTCTGCGGCGAAACATCTCCACTACAATGACGATATCTTGGCCTCGGCGGTAGACGCGCGAAGAGGTCAGGGAAGGAAAGCGCCGGGGCCTCCCAGTAGAAGCGTGCAACCAGACCAACTTCGAAAGCTCACCCGCAAATGGGCAATTCCGATCATCGCGCTGATGATTATCGGAGCCTTGGCCTCATATCTCGTCAGCAAACGGCTGACGCCCATCTACGCGGCAACCGGGAGGGTACTCGTTGTCGCAGGCCCGGGCCAAGCGGGAAACAACGGGATTAACATCAACTCCACCACGGCGACGACGACGGCGGCATCGCTGATCACGGAGCCCATTCTTCTCCAGAAGGTCATCGCCGCCCTCGATCTGAACACGAATCCCACCTATCTTTCGAAGAACGTGACGGCTGTCGCTGAAGCTAACACGGAGCTTGTCGATGTCACCGTCAATGACCCCTCACCCAGCCGCGCAGCCGATGTTGCAAACGCGCTCATGGACGATTACGTCAAACAGGTGAGCGCCGCCAATGCGGCGCGGGTCCAATCCGCCGGGGCGGCCATTCAAAGTCAGATCACCAGCGTGCAGAAGATCCTCACTTCGGAGGAGACGCAGCTAGCTTTGCAGGTGAGAGCAGGTCAGGATACCACCGCCGTCAAATCGGCCATCTCGGCAAATACAGCGTTGTTGTCGCAGCTCAACCTTAGCTTCGCCACGTTCGAATCGACGCAGGCCCAATCTCTTGAATCAGTGTCTGTTGCGGAGTATGCGTCGATCCCGATCCGCCCGAGCTTCCCTGATGTCCTGCTCTTTACCGCGGCCGGTGGGTTGGCGGCTCTCGTGCTTGCCACAGGCATCGCTTACCTCATCGAATTCCTGGACCAGGGTTTGCGGCGCGCCGACGATGTGACGGAGCGCCTTGGCCTCCCCTGCCTTGGTGTGATTCCGAAGTTTCGTCATGTCCCGGGTGGGATGGAGTCGCACGACCCCAATCACCGCCACGACGAAGCTGTTCGAGAGGCGTACCGCCGGCTCCGGGTCAACCTGCTGTTCTCCACCCCAGACGACAACTTGAAGACCGTTGTCATCACGTCGGTCCGCGCTGGAGAAGGTAAGACGTGCACAGCGGCCAACCTCGCCGTCGCTCTCGCAAGTTCGGATCGAAAGGTATTGTTGATTGATGCTGACCTTCGGAAACCCGATCAGCATCGGCTGTTCGGGACAACGCTCGACGGTGGCTTGAGCGAGTTAATTCTCAAGACACCAACTGCGGCAAGAGTGCAAGCGAACGGGTTTCGGCAGACTCAGTTCGCCAGTCTCTCGCTACTGACAAGCGGCGCCGTCCCACCAAACCCTGCAGAGCTGCTTGCATCCAAGCGTGCAATCGCGCTCCTGGCGTCCATCGGCCCCGACGAGGATCTGATCGTGATCGACACCGCCCCGGCCGGGTTGGTGAGCGATGCCCTTAGCATTGCTACGAGAGCCTCGGCCACGATCCTCGTCGTCGAGGCCGGGAGGACGAAGGCGTCGCAGGCAGCGCGGACGATCGACGCCCTGCGTGAGGTTGGCGCAAACGTGATCGGAGTCGTCCTCAACAAGACGTCGCGCCGTGTCGGAGCGGGGTACTCGTATCGCTACGGATACGCGAGCTACGGAAAGGACAGCGCAAACCAGGCGACGGCAGATGATCTCCTCACCCCGCGGGACGAGCCCATAGTTCCTGGCGAGCAGTCAGCGGGGTCCGCTACCGACGAGGCTCCGCTGACCGCCCGGCTGAGGTAAGGCCCCGTGGAGTGCCATTGGGTGATCTCAAGCCCAAGCGCACATACCTAGACCACCGGGTCTTGGGGAGCCCGTTCGATTATCGCGATAGCTACGGTCAGAGCCATACTGCTGCGCCTAGGGCGGAGGAGGGGTCATGGCAGAACCCATAGCAGTCGAGCCGGACGTCAACCTCGGCGCAACGCCTGATCTTGAACTCGAAGAGGGCTTCGTCGAACTCGAGAGCCTTGCACTGCCCTTTGGCCCAGCTCTCGCCGAGGGCATCGGGCAAATGGGTCCGCGCAAGTCAGCCGCGCGGATGGACGGCGGGCTCATACCTACGGGTCGGCGCGAAGCGCCATGTGGTGTGCGTCAGGCTGTGGGTTGCCTTGCTCATTCTGGTCGACGGTTCGACGGCGGTTGTCGCGACGGCAACTGGAACCATCGTTCGCTTTGGCGATACCACCGGGCCGCTGCTCCACGGAATCCGTATGGAGAGTTGGGCGCCACCGTTTCCCGCCCTCTGGGTCGGGGCGATGCTCCTGGGAGGCTCCTACGATCGCCGGTGGCTCGCAACCTGAGCCGAGCAATTCAGGCGGGTCGCCAATTCGGCAGTCTGGGTCTTGCGCGCGACCGGGCCGGACTGGTCGTGGGGCTTATTCTCGCGCGACCGTGTGGCCGCTAAGCCGTCGATGACGCGCGCCCGAGCTGCAGATGATATGTCGGATGATGCGGAGTAGAACCGCTCTCGGAGACATCGCGAAGGTGCTGTCGGCATAGCTGGACTATCTAATTGGGACGGACCATTACCACATCCGCCTGGAGCAAGACGCCGTCCTTATCACGAAAGCCGGGCTCTATTCCTACAGGTATGAACCCAGCATCGCGCAACGTAATCAGCGCCTCGTCGTACATCATGCCGCCCTCGTACAGGGGCGCGAAAGACACCTCGATCTGAATGCCGACGAGGCTATTGATTGTGCGCGACGCGCCTTGGAGGACCTCCCTCTCGAACCCCTGTACGTCCATCTTGAGGAATGGGTACTCAGGGCTGAGGTCATACAGGGGCAACTCGTCATCGAGACGGGCAACCACGATCGTTTGCTGCTGGATATAGGTCGCTTGGGGGGCGGCCCCTCGGTGACGTTCGAGCATCGGCAGCAGTGAGCTGCTGTCGCCATTTGCAGCAACGTTAATTACTGACTGCCGGGGAGCTGCGCCTAAGGCTTTGTTGACTGCAGTCCAACGACCATCGCGCGAGCTCACTCGTCGAAGGACCTCGAACGAGTTTGTCAGTGGTTCGAAGCTAATGATGGCGGCCCGATACCCTCCCCTCCGCAGCTCAACGCCGTACCAGCCTCGCGCAGCTCCAACGTCCACGACTAGATCAACGTTGCGGCGGCGGAGGAGCTGAGCGGTGCGGCGCGACTCACACCTATGCAACTCAAATCCGATACGACCCAAGGCTCTCGCGACCGACGTCTTCACTGAGGTTCTGCGCATTGGACGAGATTAGCGAACCGAGCCAGGCTCGTGCTTATGCTCCCCGCGGCCGGTAGTTCATGCTCCACAAGAACGCAATTCCTGCGATGTCAATTGGTAGAACAACGATCCTTCGCGCAAGTGTCCACCCAACCAGGGCCCCTCATCGTGGTCGTCCCTCCTATCGGTCAACGCGAATCCGCTGCCCCGCCAGGTGCTCTCTCACAAGATTCCAATCGGCCACCGCCATGAGTTGCGCCAGATCCTTCCAGAGGGTGCGCGGGCTCCACCCCAGGGCCGCCTTCGCATAGGAGGCGTCGCCTATGAGCTCCTCCACCTCTGCCGGTCGCAGATACTGCTCGTCGACCTGGACATGGTCCAACCAATTCAGACCGAGCGCAGCGAAGGCAACCTCAGCAAATTCGCGAACCGACGCTCCCACTCCCGTGGCGAGCACATAGTCGCTCGGCGCGTCAGCTTGCAGCATGTGCCACATCCCCTCGACGTATTCGGGCGCGTACCCCCAGTCACGTATGGCGTCAAGGTTCCCGAGATAAAGGGTGTTTTGCAGACCCTCCTTGATTCGAGCGGCAGCGCGGGTAATCTTGCGCGTCACGAATGTCTCGCCGCGCCGCGGACTCTCGTGGTTGAACAACACCCCGTTCACAGCGTACATGCCATACGCCTCGCGGTAGTTGATGGTGGCCCAATACCCGAAGAGCTTTGCAACGCCGTACGGGGACCGCGGATGGAACGGCGTGTACTCGCTTTGAGGTGAGCGCGCTGTCCCGTACATTTCTGACGAGGAAGCCTGGTAAAATCGCGTATCAACGCCAGCGGCGCGGATTGCCTCGAGTATGCGAATGGTGCCGGTGCCCGTGACATCCGCCGTGTACTCGGGCATCTCAAAGCTGACCTTTACGTGACTCTGCGCGCCTAGGTGATAGACCTCGGCTGGGGCGATGTCGCGCACTAGGTTGACCAAACCCACCGCGTCGGAAAGGTCGCCATAGTGCAGGAACAGCCGACGATGAGCTGTATGCGGATCCTCATAGATCTCGTCAAGGCGCTCGCTGTTGAACGTTGACGCCCGCCGCACGATGCCGTGGACCTCATAGTCCTTCGAGAGCAGCAGTTCAGCGAGGTACGAGCCATCTTGGCCGGTAATTCCGGTGATCAGGGCTGTCTTTGTCATGATCAGAGTGGAGGGTCCTCCTTCCTGACATCGGGTATTTTGGCGACGGCCGGATCGACACACCATCGCTTGAATGCGGCCTCCCACCAGCCCACGGTGGCCTCCCGCTCGGTCAATCCTTGCACACGATTATAATTGCGCGACAGGCGACGGTGTGTTCGGGCCATTTCGAAACAGGTGGTTGCGTGATTATCCTAGGGAAGTCGATCGTCGTTACTGGTGGAACAGGGTTCCTCGGAACTAAGGTCGCTATGGAGTTAGGTACCGCGGGCGCCAATGTGCACCCCCTAGGCCATTCGGACTACGACCTGCGGCGCCGCTCTGAGACTGACAGGATGCTCCGTGAGCTGCATCCTGACGCCGTTGTCCACCTAGCCGCTGTAGTTGGCGGGATCGGGGCCAACAAGACGTCGCCCGGGCGATTCTTCTACGAGAACGCAATCATGGGGATAGAGTTGCTCGAGGCATGCCGGGTTGCGAAGATCGCAAAGGTGGTGGTTGCAGGGACCGTTTGCGCATACCCGAAATTCGCGCCGGTCCCATTTCGCGAAGACGACCTCTGGAACGGGTATCCGGAGGAGACGAACGCTCCATACGGCCTCGCGAAGAAGATGCTCCTCGTGCAGGCACAGGCCTACCGGACCCAGTACGGCATGAACGCCATCTGCCTCTTCCCAGTCAACCTCTATGGCCCGGGTGACAACTTCGACGTCGAGACCGGGCACGTGATTCCGGGGATGATTCGAAAGCTCGTCGAGGCCCACGCCGCCGGCCAGCGTTCTGTCGTGCTCTGGGGCGACGGCAGCCCTACGCGTGAGTTCCTCTATGTCGATGACGCGGCTCGGGCTTTCCGGATGGCACTCGAGAGCTACGATGGGGAGGATCCCGTCAATCTCGGATCGGGCGAGGAGCTCTCCATCCGCGCGCTGGCCGACCGAATACGCGATGCGGTTGGATACACCGGGGCAATCGAATGGGACATTTCAAGGCCGAACGGCCAACCGCGCCGAAGGCTGGACACCTCACGTGCCCGCGAGCGTTTCGGGTTCTCGGCGCAAACGACATTTGCACGTGGACTGCGCGAGACTATCGACTGGTATCTCTCACATCGAACCATGGCGCCGGCATCCCAGCCCTGATGCCGAGCGTGGCGAGAGGAGAAGCGGTGGATCCAGGAGTATTGACAGGGAGGGATTCAGCGACGCGTGCCAGCCCAATTCTTATCACCGGATCGCATTATTCAGGCACAACCTGGGTAGGCAAGATGGTTAGTGCGGCGCCACATGTAGGTTACCTAAACGAGCCGTTCAACCCTCGAGTGGCCCCGCGCATTCCCGGCGCCGCCATGAGCTTCTGGTTTCCTTACCTATCATCACACAACGTGACTCGCGACACACGTGCGGCAATCGCCGACCTGCTACGTCATAAGTACCCGCTGCGATCCGAGCTTCGTCGAGGGCAAGGCGCGAAGGACACTCTGCGGAGTGCGCGCGACTTCGGGCAGTGGTCCATCAGGCGATGGAGGCATGACCGTCCGCTACTGAAGGATCCTATTGCGCTGCTCTCAACTGAGTGGCTCGTCGAGGAGTTCAGTGTGATACCCGTGGTACTCGTTCGGCATCCCGGAGCCTTTGCTAGCAGCGTACGTGCTCGCGGCGCATCTCACCCATTTAGCGACTTCCTTGCACAGACGCAGCTTATGGACCAGCATTTGAGTCAATACGCTGAGCAAATTCAAGACTTTGCGAGACATAAACGGGACTTGATGGAGCAAGCGGCGCTCATATGGAACATCCTCAACTCCTACGTCATCACTATGCAGGCGAGACACCCAGAGTGGCTAATTCTCCGGCATGAGGACCTGTGCCGCGACCCTATGGGAGAATTTGCACGGATTTTTCGGTACCTCCATCTCGAGCTCACCGACCACGCCAGCAAGACGATCCAAGACCACTCGTCCGCTGGCAACGCAGTCACCGGCAAGGACTCCTCCGAGTTCCGACGGGACAGCAATGCGGTCCGTTGGAGTTGGCTGGCCCGCCTCACGCCGCAAGAGACTGCTTCGCTGAGGCGGGCGGTCGAGAACGTCGCGGACCATTTCTACGGGCCCGCGGATTGGGAACCGCCCTGTCCAGAGGTGGAGTGAGTGAGCGCGGAGGCATCGCACGCACCCGCTGATCCAGACCGACTCCCTAGCGATTTCGTCCGAACACCAAGGCGTTCCGGACACTCCATGGGCGTTGGACCGCTGGGCGACCAGTTTCAGATGGCGCAGACCAGGTTCACGGCGCCTGGCTCGGCCCCGCGCAAGAAGCCTTCGTGAGCGATACCTCCGAGGACACCCCGTCTGTTTCTAACCGCGTGCGGGGGACGAACGCTCAAGTCTATCGACACTATGCTTGGTCGTTATCCGGCGACTTGTCAGGTAAGGTCGCTATCGCTCTCCTGACACTGCTCGCGGCGCGTCGACTCGGCCCTCATCCTTTCGCGACTTTTGTGACTGGGTGGGCGGCGGCACTTTTTGCCGCTACCGTGTGGGATGCGGGTCTCAGTTTGCTGATCACGCGAGAAGGCGCCGCCTCAGGGGGGTTCAGCTGGGCCGATGTCAGTCATGTGCTTCGTCTTCGCGCGGTGCTCGTACCCCTGTGGCTGGCCGCCATCTCAGCGTCACTTGTCGCCGCGAGCGGCGGAGAGGCTCCCGCGTGGGGGCCGCTGTTGCTGTTCGCATTGGCGTCAATCAGCAACGCCACGTCGGCGATACCTCTCGCCATTCTGCGCAGTCGACTGCAGTTCGGACGCGCGGCCGCTGTTCTTGCCGTTGGCAAATGGGCGGCGCTCCTACCCATCGCTGTAACGTTGTTTGCTGGTTGGGACGTGAGCCGGGGCTTGACCTTGTTCGCCGCAGCGGTGCTCTTGGGCGAGATAACGTCCCTTATTGGGGCCATAATCTTGGCTGCTCCGCTGGTCCGGGCAGCGATGCCCCCGCGGCCGGTCGTGAGCCTTCGCGCGGCGTTACCGTGGGCTGCAAATAGCTTCATCACAGTCAGCTTCAATCGCTACGATGTGTTACTGCTCGCGATCCTGAGCTCCGTTAGCCAAGTGGCTTTCTACGCCCCAGCAACGCGCCTGCAAGACGCGTTGTCGGTGTTTCCAGCGACGCTCGGCCTTGTTGCCCTTCCCGCCCTGGCCGCTCTTTGGCGCAACAAAGACACGGCCCAGATGCGGCGAACTATTGCAACGCTCACCATTGTGGGTGTCTGCATGGCCACTATCATTGCTGCGTTGACGACACTACTTGCCCCCGAGCTCATCCGAATCGGGCTTGGCGCGGGGTACGAACAAGCAGTTTTGCCTCTTCGCATCCTCGTCTGGTTCCTTCCGTTGAGCGCCGCGGTTACGCCGATGCTAATGGCCATCACCGCGAGCGGCGGGGCAGCCGACGTGACGAAAGTGCTCGTCGTGGTTCTGGCGTGCGCAATCTTGCTTCACGTCGTACTCGACCCTCACTGGGGCGCGGTGGGTGCGTCCTGGGCCTCGCTCGGGAGAGAGCCAGTCCTACTCGTCGGTGTGGTGTGGTTCTATCGCCGCCGCTACGCGCGGTCATCGGCGGCCATGGAGCGGCACTAGGAATTGTCGCTCGGTGGTCGGCGTTGCCCGTGGGTCGTGGGTTGTGCGCCTGCCAACTCCCTGGTGCATAGCCGCTCCGGTCGGGTCACCCACAACCCGCGCTACACCGGCGGCTCGCGACACCCAGGTGGCCCGTCTCATCCGGCGACACCTCCGCCCTTGGAGGATCGCTTCGACGGATCGGCACGGGTGCCCCTTTTCCTGAGCAGCGATTCGACCTAACGGGACGAGGGTTCGCATGAGAGCTTGCCTGGAACCGTACACCTTGGTTTGCGAGGACCGACGCCAGAAACTTACCCCAGATGCCGAGCCACACTATTGCGTTGACGGCCGCGGCGTGGCGCCGCTGTGATGGGGTCTTGTAGAAGATCCACATCGCATTGTGGAAATGCGAAGTTGATGCGCACTCGGCGGCGGCCCGTGATGCCCGCCTTGACATGCGTTACCGCCGCGCCCGGCCAATACACGACACGCCAGCCCAACTGCGAGAATCGATAACACCAGTCGAGATCCTCGCCATACATCTCAACATCGCTCATCGAGGTACCAACCTGGTCCATCGCAGCCCGGCGTACTAGCATAAAAGCGCCGTTGACCGACCCACATTGCCTTCCTCGTTTTCACCAAGGCGGTCTGCCCTGTACGTCTCCGACCCTGAGAGGCAGGGAATGCGCGCCGAGCGAAAGAAGTAGCCGAGAGCCGACGATAGCGTCGGCTGGCCGCGTTTGCAGGCGTGATCGAGGGTTCCATCGCTCTTCAGGAGCTTGCATCCGAGGATACCCGCAGCTGGCCGCTCCCGGAACGCGTTCACGCATGCAATCAGTGCGCCAGGCCACACAACGGTGTCAGGATTGAGTCTCCTACTCCCCGAACTAG
Organism: Candidatus Dormiibacterota bacterium; assembly: GCA_003131685.1. Lineage (GTDB taxonomy): Bacteria > Chloroflexota > Dormibacteria > Aeolococcales > Aeolococcaceae > Palsa-851. The sequence goes on along the minus strand of PKWB01000083.1, from coordinate 24,651 downwards.
GAACTGGACTAGCCTTCGCTTACAATTTCCGCTCAGACCATGACCACTGACTCGCTGCCTCAAGCTTCCCTTGGGCGCTCGGTGCCCCAGTACGAGGCGGCGTCCTCAATTAGGAAAGGCCGCGATGTCGGCCTGGCCGCGCTCGCCGTCCTTCTCGGCCTCACTGCCGACATACGGATTCACGTGGTGGGCGACATCTACGTAGGCGAGGTGGTCATGGTGCTGCTTCTACCGGTGGCACTGCTCCAAGGCCAGCGCACCTTGGCGACGAGCCGGCAGCAAATGTCTCTGCTCCTGCTTGGTCTGGCGTGGTTCGGGGACCAGATCGTCAGTGACGCCGTCAATGGTTCCCCGATCTTCAACTATGTGCGTGGCTGGTCAAATATCGCTGCCTTCCTCATCGACTTTTTCGTTCTGCGCTGGGTATTGCGCACGAGTGTTTCACGGCAGAGGACCTATATTTTGGCACTCGCGGCGGGGGGGATCATCGGCTTGAAACTCACACCGAGCGTTGAAGCTGCAGTCGACGCGTGGAAATTCGGCTTAGCCCCAGTAATCTCCCTCGCCACGCTCGTAGCGTGCGGCGCGTTGCTCCGATCTCGCAAGCCGGCGCGACTTATCGCCGTGTTGGGATTGAGCGGTTGTGTGGTGGTCGCGAATTTCCTGCTCGGATATCGGTCAGAGGCTGGGATTCTTGCGATTGCGACACTCTTAACGCTGGCTCCAAGAAGTTCCAGGAGTCAGGCCAGGCTGGCGGTGGAGGGGTTTGGACGAAGTACCCGCCGCGCTCTTCTGACTGCCCTGGCACTATTGGTCCTGGCGGTCGGCGTCTTAGCCGGGTATTCCTCTGCTGCGCAAGCCGGGTTGCTCGGCAGCGCGGCTCAAGCTAAGTACCAGTCGCAGGCCAGCATAGGGTGGGGCGTTCTGGTCGGGGGTCGGGGAGAAATCGTGATCTCTGCGGCCGCGATCCTTGAGAGGCCGGTTCTCGGTTTTGGATCTTGGCCGTCGAGCTCCAAGTACGTCGCACTCGCGGACGAGCTACGAGGCGAAGGCTTTACGATCGACAATTACGTTGGTGATCTCACCGACATTGAACTGATCCAAACCCATTCGTTTCTGTTCGGTGCGTGGGTCAGCGCCGGCATTATCGGTGCGCTTTTTTGGATATACGTGCTGGGATTGGCGGTGCGCAGTGCCTCGCGGCTTCAGCTAGCTCGTCGCCAAATTCAGCCGATACTAGCCTACCTGGCTATTCATCTGATTTGGGACACGCTCTTTTCGCCATTTTCCGGTGAGTCGCGCCTAACCGCTGCAACCGCGCTGGCGCTACTGGTAGGGAACCTTTGGACGCAGCAGCCGCTTGGGGCGAGTAGTGAGGGTATGCCACCGCCTTCCGGACGATACACGGCCCGGCCGTTGGAAGGAAGGTTGAGTTGATGGCCTCGATCATCGTTCCAGTAAGGAACGGTGAGACGTACTTGGGCAGAGCTTTGGATAGCGTGATCGAGGCGGCCGGCAACTGTTCGTACGAGGTCATCGTGCAAGATTCCCTCTCCACTGACGGTACCCCCGGCATTGCGAGTGGACATCCGGGTAACATGATGTATGTGCGGGAAAGGGACGCCGGGCAGTCTGACGGCCTCAACCGTGGACTGTCCAAGGCGAAAGGTGAAATTGTTGGGTGGCTCAACTGTGATGACCTATACCTCCCCGGAGCAATCTCCACTGCAGTCGAGTTGTTTAGCGCGGACTCCTCGGTCGACGTTGTGTATGGCGACTTCATCGTTATCGACGGAGAGTCCCATGTACTGCGCGAATACAAATCATCCGAGTGGAGTTGGGATAGGCTCTACCGTAAGGGCAACTACATCTTCACCGGTGCGACTTTCTTTCACCAACGCGTTTTCGAACGCTTCGGAAACTTCAGTACGCGGTATGACTACGTCATGGACTTGGAGTTCTTCCTACGCGTGGGTGCTGGAGTGCGCGCCATTCACAGCGGCCGAGCATTCGCCGCCTATCGTTATCATCCCGGCTCCAAGTCGGCAAGGAGGCCTTTCCAATTCTGCCGAGAGGCCGCCCAACTCCGCCGCTCGTATCTGGCGCAATCCCCTGCGGGGATTCGGGGCTACCTTGCTGCGCAGGCAGAGCTTTGGCTCGGTGCGACCACGGCCAGGTTGCGTTGGAGCCGACCCTATTCATCGATTCGGCATCGGAAGGTTCTGTGAGTGGCCTTATCCAGACGGACGGATGAGGTGGAGCGGGGGGGAGAATCATGGCTCGAATATTGCACGTGGTGTGGCGGCTTGACGAGGATCTCGGAGGAACCCCAGCTGCGGCCGTCAACATGGCCGCTGCAGAGACCGAGTACAACCTCACGACGTCGATAGTCACAACACGAGCTCCGCTCAGCAAGGCGCAGGGAGCATTTGTTGCCACGCGCGACGACGCGGTTATTTCCTCTTTCCCCCGCTCACGGCTATCCGTCTACAGCTATAGTCGAGCGTTCAGATCCTGGCTTCGGCGGCACATTCACGAGTTCGACCTAGTCGAGATCCACGGCATATTCAACTATCCAGCTCTCGTGGCCGCCGCTGCTGCCAGTCGCGCGTCGGTGCCCTATCTCGTCCATCCCCACGGCTCGCTCGATCCATACGACCTGGCCAAGCACCGTCTGCTCAAGCGGGTAGCAGTTGGACCGCTGCTGGTGCGACCTATGCTGGCGCGGGCGCGACGCGTCGTAGTGGCTTCTGACTTCGAGAAGGAACGATTGCACACTTATCGTGCCCGATGCCGAGTCGAGGTGATCCCGCTACCGTACGAAGTCGACCTCCGCCCCGCCGATCCAATGGTATTCCGTCGAGCCAACGATCTGGAGGGCAAAATGATTGTCCTCTATCTCGGGCGGATCGATTCGAAGAAGGGGCTTGGTAACCTGATCAACGGAGTGGCCGCACTCCAATGTCGGTTTCCCGAGTTGGTTCTGGTTCTCGGCGGAGACGATCGCTCCTACTATGCACGACGCCTGGAGGCGTCTGTTACAAGACGCGGTCTGCAATCCAGGGTCCGATTCTTGGGCCACCTCGGAACAGTGGCGAAACGCGAGGCTCTCGTGGCGGCGGACATTTTCGCCCTCGTCAGCGAGAACGAGAACTACGGTCTGGTTATTGTTGAGGCCGCTGCGTGGGGCGTTCCTGTGCTAACGACAACGCAAGTCGGCGTCGGTTCGTATTTCGCCAAGAGCGACGCTGCGATGATCGTTGAGCCCAACTACCACGCGGTAGTCAATGGTTTGGCCCGTTTGCTGTCGGATCAGAACCTGCGAAGGCGCCTCTCCTTGGCGGGTCGCGGCGTTGCCGGCGGGGTACTCTCGTGGGAAGCATGTGCCAAAGCACAGCGAGAGCTTCGTCTTGCCGTCCTAGCGAACGAGTGACGTAGTGACCCGCGCCGGGCCGGCCTCGGCGCGAGCAGGTCGCAGAGGAGCCCGACCTCATATGACACAGGACGAAGGCGTCGAGGTCCGCGCCCTTCGTCGACGCGGCTGGACGGTCTCAGCGATCNNCATCATCCCGGCGTACCCGAGCGGCATCCCGGACGTCCTCGCGGCGCACGAGCCGTACGTGCGCGAGCGCCTCCGTGCGGATCCACACGTCGGGCGTCGGTGGTGCGCGACGACGCTCGTGAGCTCGGCTACGTGGACGCGTTCTCGAACGTTCAGCGTCCTAGCATCCGTTGAGACTGAAGACGATCCCGACCTTACCCCACTCCTACCTCCCATCGGCGATCCATATTGAGCTGGCTCTGAAACTGGATAATCCGGCCATCTGGTAGGTGCACCGCGACGCTAACCGGCCACGTTAGCGCGTTGATCTGCTTCTCCCACGCGAGCTGGTAACTTACCGACCCATTTTGTCCTACCTGAGCAAATGGCCCGTCATACAAGAACGTCACCGTAGTTGTCTCATTGACATCGAGTATCAGGTCATACGAGATCCACTGTCGATTGTTTTCGACGCCCAAGTCCTCTGGGCTTTCAGACACTGCCGGTGCACCCCCTTCGCTCACTTGGAGGTCGTCAAAGTTCGCGGAGGGCGGAAGGTACACTCTGATGTAGTCCTCATACAGTCCGCCCGAGTTGACAAGTAATGCAGCGTTGGCAGGCGCCGTCTCGGGCGGGTTGTGATAAGTCAGGGTCAGCTGATCCACGACGTGCCCCTGCGCGTTGACGGTCGAGACCATGTCGTAGTGACGTGAGACGAACAGGTCGCCTTTGGTCCCCGAAAGGTTGGAGTCCGCGACAAGCACGGCGTCCCCAGTGGGGCGCTGCGGAAGCACCCCGCCGATGCCCGCGTCCGCAACCAATTGCTCCAGCTGCGAGTCGTTGAAGTGGAGGACGATGTGCTTTTCGGCGGCGCCGCGCTGAAGCGCGGTCGCGAGGGCCACCCATTTAGCTCTCGGCGTCTTGAGAGCGGCGTCCACGACTGCATGCCCGAAGGGTCCGAGATAAGCCTTCCCGGGATCGCCGGGACGCGCCATGTTGATGATGTAGTTGAGCTCGAGCAGTGTGTTGCCTGGGCCGACGACCTGCGGGTAGGGCGGCACCTGTACGCTGCCCACCACCTGGAGCACGTACGAGAGTGCGACCGGGTCCACGTTGATCACGCCATCAACGGATTGCCCGGTGGCCCGTGTGTAGAACTCAGCCGCCAGGGCGGCGGAGGTCGGGTAATTGGGGGACCAGTCCGAGTCAGAGAGCACGAGATTGGTCCCGGTGATCTCCTCAATTGGAGGCGGCGCCGGAATGTTGGTCACCAGCGCATCCGAGAATTCCGACGGCATGAAATTTGAGCTGAGCAGCTGCCCGTCCTGGAATACGACGACCCCCACAGCGCCGATGAAGCCGCCACCACCGCGCTCCTCACCTGGGTTGGTCAGCAGGATCAGGTAGCGATGCGTCCCTGTCCCCACGACCCGTGGCAGCGCCTGCAGGATGGTCAGCCCGGCTCTCACCGGGCCGTCCAGGCGCTGCTGCGCCTGCTGTGCAGCCGTACGCAGATGATCGATCGGCCCGAACAGGGAGCCGCCTGGGACGGCGGCTACAGAGCTGTCAAGCGATGCGAGATCTGCCAACGCACGCGTGATCGCGGAGTGCTCTGTATCGCCGACCGAGGCGAGTGCCTTGATCACTCCGGAGCCGCCGCTCGCCGAGCCGCTGTGGAGGTCCTGAAGCAACGGAATGAGGTCGATGGCAAGGTCGGTCCCGTCCTCGCCTGCGTGCCGAAGGGCACGCACTGCAGCGACCTGCCGGTCAAACCACGGAAGGTGACCAACGATTCCAGCGATCCACCCGTTGTCGATGACCGAGGATCGCTCGCCGAAGTCGAGTTTCGCGTCGTTGAGCTGGGCGCTTGCCGCGGACAGCTCTTGAGATGTGGGATCGAGGCCTGCGCTCCTTAGGATCCCCTCCGCACTAAGGACGTCGGCGCGGCCCTGCTGGAGTGCGTTATAGGCGGGCAGATACCGCAGAAGAAGCACCACGACCACCGCGGCGACCACGGCGCCGACGCCGGATGCAATGCCAAGCGTCCACCGACGCGACAGCGGCCAGCGAAGACGCGGACGCTTCCGCCGAGGGGGTAGGAACAGTCCTGGGTGGGATGGCCCCCCGCTACCCAAGCGGCCTCACGCAGACTGGTTGGCCGCGAGCCTCCCAAGAGAGAACCAGCGCCGTGTGCGTACCGCGTATCCGGTGACGATCGCACCGAGCACGCCCATCACGCCCAGCAGCGATCCGCCGGCAGGGGGAAGCGGACTTCCTGCAGGGATCATCGCCGCAGTGGTGGTGGCAGTCTTTGCGCAGGTGATATGGATGACCGTGTGATGAGCCTGCTTCTCGCCTTTCTCCGTTGCGGTAATGGTTGCTGCCCCGCAGTAGTTGCCGCTGGCGGTGAAAGTACCGAACGCCTTGTCATTCTTACCGATGATCGCGCAGTGCCCAGCGCCGGTGCCGACGGAGCCGGCCTTGGCGGGACTCACGCTAAAGCAAACCTTCTGACCAGCAGCGTTCCCTTCACTCTTGGTCCTCTTATCCACAAAGGTCACGCGGCACTGCCCATGCTCCTCCGAAACGCGTCCGGGGCTGCAGTCAACCCGCTCGTGCTTATGAGGCCGCGACGACGTCTGCGGAACTGCAGCGGCGGCGACGTGAGTCGTGCTCGCCGAGGATGCAGCGAATACGTTGACGCTGCCCAAAGTCAGAGTCAGGAAGCCTCCGGCCACTAGGAGCGGGGCCAAGAGGGCAGTACGTGCCACTCGAATCATGATGAGTCCCGACCCTCCTATGAGCCTTCCATCGATTAGGGTCGCAGGATAACAGGCCGATCCCCGAATACGCAATCCCCTTTTCCTTATAGATGCAAGTAATACTGCGTTAAAGGCGTCACAAGCGTCAATCGGCGCGGCTGAATCGCTAACCAATCCCAGCCGTCTCGTCCGCTCGGGGCATTTCGAACCGGAATAGCGATGCTCCGGTGAGGTTGTACCGCCGTCGGGCGAACAGGTAGCAGACCCAGCCGATCACCGTGTTCAGCCCCTTGTCGGCCAACCGCTGCATCACCGAGATCGCTGTCGCGATGTCGAAGCTGATGCCGAGCAGCACGAGCAACCCAGCCGTGCTCGCCTCCACCGCGCCGAGTCCACCCGGCGCGAGGCTCAGCCAGGCAGCCCCTTGGGTCACCGCATAGACAAACCCCGCGCTCGTCCAGCTGAGCTTGCCCGGATCGACCGCCTGCGCCACCGCCCAGAGCAGGCTCACCGCCATCATCGCCTGGGCGACACTCAACGGCAGGTATCGATACGTGTCGGCATGGCGGAAGAGCACCCGAGTGTCGCGATGCAGCTCATCGATCGCCGGCCGGAGCCGCTTGAGCACCGGCACCCGGCCGATGATCCGGCGCACGCGCGCATACAACCGCTCGACGGTGAGGATCGCGACGATGGCCACCACGAAGATCATCGGCACGATCACCGCGATGGCGATGAGGTGGAGGCTCAGCGCATAGGGGAGCGCGAGCACGAAGAGCATGAACACAAAGAGCAGCTCCTGCACCGTCTCGCTCGCAACCACGCTGCCGAGATGCACGGCCGCCGCCTTCGACAGCAGCAGTGCGCGGGTCAATTCTCCGAGCGGCAGCATTGCGGTCGCCTGACCGGTCTCGGTGAGAAACACCGTGTCCAGCAAGGGAAATTTGATGCCGAGCGCCCGGTTCAACGTCCACCAGCGCACCCCCTGGACGAGGTAGAAGCCGACGGCGAGCGCGATGACGATCGGTATGTAGACGAGGTTGAAGTGCTGGAACGCGATGCCGATCTTGTGTGGATCCGCATACACCAAGAGGGCGGCGATGGCTCCCAGCGCGAACAGCACGGGCAGGTATGTCAGCCACCGCCGGCGCGGGCGGCGCGCCACATCGTCCGACTCGTCCTGGTCCTGCCCGGCCCGGGAGCGTTGCTCGCCCCCAGCGGGTGCCTCCGTCACCACGCGTCGATGGTATGCCCATGCCGTTCGCGGAGCGCCCGGCCCTGCGCGGCGTCAGTCCGGTGGTGCGCCGCCAGGCCAGGGGAGCGCAGCAAAGCCGATCGTCCCGGGTCCCGTGTGGGCACCGAACATCGGGCTTAGGACGACGGTCTCGGTCCGGACCACACGCACGGATTGGGCGAGGTGTGCAGCCAGGTCGGCCGCTTCGTCGGGCGCGTCGGCGTGGAACACCATCAGCCACTGTGGGTCGGGGCCGAGCTCGTCGACGGCAACTCGCTCCAGCTGGCGGATCGCGCCCCCCGAGGTACGGGTGAGGCCGACCCTGCCGGTATCGCCACCTTCGACCAGCCGGAAGACCGGTCGGACCCGCAGCGTGTTGGAGATGCCGGCGAGCAGTGCGGGTACCCGGCCGGTGCGGGCGACATAGGTGAGGGTTGCCAGGGCTCCATAGACCCGGATCCGCTCGCAGGCGGCGCGAACCGCTTCCTCCCACGAGTCGTTCTCGGGCGTCGTCTCCGCCAGGCAGGCGGCGCAGCGCGAGATCAGCGAGAACCCTGCGACTGCGGTCCCGGTGTCGATGACCGTGACCCGGCGGCGACCCTCCTCCGCCTCGAGCATGCCGGCGGCGAGCGCCGCCGTCGAGTGCATAGCGCTCCAGTGCTCGGGGATCGTGAGGCAGATGATCGTCTCGGCATCGGTGCGCCGGAACGCCTCGAGGTACGACCCGGGGGACGGCGTCGAGGTCGCGGTCACTCCCCCGCCCCGGAGCAGCGCGTAGAACTCAGGGTAGGTCCCGATGTTCCCGTCATCGACGAACTCCCTGCCCCCGACCGTGATGCGCTGCGGGACGACGACGAGACCCCGCTCCAGGTTCTCCTGCAACGCGGCGCCGCCGTCGACCACGAGGGCGCGATCCCTCAATGTCCTCTACCTCACCCAAGCCGCATGATTGCCAGCATCATGATCTCCCCGTGGGTTGTGGCGGGTTGGTGCCTCGCCGCCTACCTCATCGGCGGGCTGCCGGTCGGCTGGCTGCTGGTCCGGCGCAAGCGATACGGGCTCGACCTGCGCAGGTTCGGCACCGGCAACATCGGCACGAGCAACGTGTACCGGCACGCCGGGATCGACATCGCGGTGATCGTCGGCCCGCTCCAGTTCCTGCAGGGATTCGCGCCGGTGCTGGCGTCGCGATTGGCGGGATTGCCGCTGAGTGCGAGCATGCTGATCGGGGTCTGCACGGTGGCCGGCAACGGCTGGTCCGTGTACATGAAATTCAATGGCGGGCGCGGCGTTGCGGTGGCCACCGGAGCGGTGGCCGGGCTCTCCATCGCGGGGCTGATCGCGCTGCTGATGTGCTTCGCCGGGGGCGCCATTCGCGGCCGGATCGCGCTGGCCGTGCTGGTCGCTTTCGTGCTGCTTCCGGGGGTGGCGTTTGTCTTCGGCGGCACCAATGGCTGGATCCTCGGCAGCGGGTGCCTCGCCATCCTGGTGCTGCTTCTCCTCCGCCGCCTCGAGGGGCTGCCCCGCGACATTCGCGTCTACGGCCACTTCTGGCGGCGCCTGTATCAGCGGCTCGTGTTCGACGAGCGCCCGGGACGTCCGCTCATGGGCCCACGCACCGACCAGAACGCCGACTCGCTGCCCCAGTGAGGCGCCACGCCCTTCAGCGCTGGTAGATCTCGCCGAACGGGTACCACCACTCCGGGTTGCGCCGGATCGCCGCCTCGAGCCCGGTCGCGATCCGCTGGGTCACCTCCGCATCGCTCTCCCCAGGCTGGATGACCACCGGCGCGTGCACCACCAGCCGGTACTTGCCCTTGTACCGCCAGCAGTCAACCGGCATCACCGGCACCTTGGCGACGCGCGCCAGCCAGGCCGCCGCGGTGCTGAAGGCGACCTTGCCGCCGCAGAAGTCGACGATGACCGTCTCCCCACGGTCGGGAATGTCGCTGAGGATCGCGGCAAAACGGCCCCGGCGCACCGCGCGGATGAGGCCGCGCGCGGCGTTGGACGACACCAGCACCTCGAGATCCTGTTTCCGCCTCGACCACGCGGCGATCCGGGTCACGAGGTCGGGGCCGACCGGCGCCATCACCGCGGTCACCCGAAGTCCCGACGCGTACCCGCATGAGGCGGCGACGTCCCAACTGCCGAAGTGCGCGAGCGCGAAGACTCCCCCGCCGTGCTCCTCGATCGCCGCATGGGCGTGCTCGAGGCCGTATGCGCGGAAGTGGCGGTGCATCGCGTGCGCCGGCACCCCGTACTGCCAGACGAAGTCCACCGACGTCCGCGCGTAGTTGCGGAACGATGCGAGGGCGCGACGTCGAGCACCCCGGCGGTCGAGGGTGGAATCGAGCACCCGATGATTCGCCGCACATCGGCGCCGGCTCCAGGGTGAGCTCGCGTAGATGCAGGTGCCGATGACGTCGCCGAGCGCGTAGCGCCCGGAGCCGAGCATCCGCAGCCCGAGGCTCGCGATCCACATGCCCGCCCGCAGCGCTCTCGAGGGGGGCTCGAGCAGGGCCGCCGACCTCGACGCTTCCGGCGTCAAGTGACCTTGCTGGCCTGATCCGGCGGGAGTGCGATGTGGTGCTTGGCGATGATCTCGCGCACGGTGCCGCTCTGGGCGCGCATCACCAGGCTGTGGGTCTCCGCCCACCAGTTGTGGTAGCGGACGCCGCGGAGCAGGCCACCGCCGCTGATGCCGGTCACGGCGACCGCCACCTCGCGGCCGGGCACGAGCTGCTCCATGTTGAGGAGCGCCTCGGGGTCGTAGCCGGCCTCGCGCATCGCCGCGGCCTCGTCCTCGTGGCGCACCCAGGGACGGCACTGCAGCTCGCCACCGAGGCAGCGCATCGCGCAGGCCGCGACGATCGCCTCGCGGGTGCCGCCCGACCCGATCATCACGTCGATGCCGGACCCCGGCCACGCGGCCATCATGGCCAGGCCCACATCGCCGTCGCTGACGATGGCGACCCGCGCACCGAGCGTCCGGATCCGCTCGAGCAGCGCCATGTGGCGGGGCCGGTCGAGCAGGACGACGGTGAGGTCCTGCACCTGCACGTTCATGGCGAAGGCGACGCGGCGGAGGTTGTTCTCCGGCGTGTCGCTGATGTCGACGGCGCCCCGCGCCTGCGGGCCGACCGCGATCTTGTGCATGTAGGCGACCGGCGGCGGGAGCAGGATGCCCCCCGTCTCGGCGACGGCTGCGACGCTCAGCGCCTGGCTGAGCCCGCCGGCCACGAGGCTGATCCCGTCGACCGGGAGGACCGCGAGATCGACACGGTCCCTTCCGGCGCCGATGGTTGTCCCCGCGAGCAGCCGGTTGTTGGAGCCCTCGGGACCGATGATGATTCGCCCCTCGAAGGGCATGCCCGTCAGCGCCTCCTCCATCACCCCGTGGCCGGCGTCGCGGGTCCCGGCCTTGTCACCGCGCCCCAGCCAGCGACCCACGGACAGCGCAGCGGCCTCGGTTGCGCGAAGCAACTCGAGGCCGCGGTTCCGGCCGCGGATCATCCGCTCCGCCGCCGGGACGCCACGCGCTGCCGTGCTCATCGGCAACCAGATTACCCCGCTACATGATCCCGACGAACTGCTGGCCGGTGATGGCGGGGCTGATCTGCGTGACCGCGAGGGTGGCGGGGTTGACCGCGACCACCGAGACCAGCGAGTCGCTGTTGTTCGCGATCGAGCCGTAGAGGAGACCGTCGGCGCCCCACACCGCCGGCGAGAACTCGCCGAGGGTCCGGGTGACGGCCGCGCCGGTGGCGAGGTTGAGGACCCGCAGCGTGGCGTTCCAGGTCGCGCCGCAGGTGTCCTCGGCGGCGGGGATGGTCACGTAGGCCAGCTCGGTGCCGGCCGGCGAGAAGACCGCGTCACCGCCGACATTCGCGCCGGACATCGCGAGGTTGTGGCGAAGCACGCCGCCGCTGGTGATGCGCAGGCTGGTGGTGGTGCCGGTCGTCCCCGAGAGGAAGCACGCGGTCTCCATGCCGGGGCCGACCGCGCTGAGCGGGCACGAATAGCTGGCGGTCAGGGGGGTGACCGCCTCGGTGACCGGGTTGATGGTCGCCGAGTATGCCGACTGCATCTGCATGTCGAACGAGCCGCAGCCGCACCCACCGGTGAGCACCCGGGCGAACGCGATGCCCGAGGACGTCCAGCTGATGAGGTAGTAGTCCCAGCTATCCGGCGCGTTCGCGGTCGAGACGTTCGGATTGTCGAAGCGGTCGGCGATGGTCGTGGTCGAGCCACCGGGGTGCACCACCACGATCCGGTTGAGATTCCCGGCGTTGGACTGGTCGCTGGTCGCGTACGCGTAGGAGGTGCCGTCTGGTCCGATGACGACGCCGTTCGCATCGCTGGGCACGGCCCCGAGCCTGCGCACCGCGCCGGAGGTGGTCAGCTCGTACTCGGAACCGCTCTGGCTCCAGTACGCGCCGCCCGGGCCGGCGTTGACCATCCACCCGAGGAGGGGGTTGATCGTGGTCTTCGCGAGCACGGCGCCGGTGTGCGAGCGGATCTCCAGATACTGCTTGGCGCCGGCGGTGAGCACCGAGACGACGTCGCTCGGCGGTGGCGGCGGGGCCGGGTGCGACGTGGGGACCGCCGCGGCCGTGGGCACGACCGCCGGCTGCGGGACGGCGTACACGTGAGGCGACGCGTCGGCGGCCGCTCCATTCGGATTGAGGTCGGACACAGTTGTCGTCCGCGCCGTGACTGCTGCGGCAACGCCGCAGCCCGAGAGCATCACCAAAGCCGCTGGGATGGCCAGTGCGGCGCGATTCCGGGTCATCGTGAGTGCCTCCGTCAAACCGATCAAGTTGACGGTGGAACGAGGCACCGCACGGCGGGTTTCGCGTAACGAAACTCGCGGACGCGCGTTGCGGACGGCTCAGACCTTGGTCGTGGTCTCCGTGTGGACCCCTGCAACGTCGGCGGTCGGCACCGTCGCGTCGTCGACCGGGAGCTCGCGCGTCGCCGCGGCCATGAAGGCTCGGAAGAGCGGATGCGGGCGTCCCGGACGCGAGCGGAACTCGGGGTGGAACTGCGAGCCGACGAAGAACGGGTGGTCCTCCAGCTCGATGATCTCGACGAGCCGGCCGTTCGGCGACGTCCCCGAGAAGAGGACTCCCGCGCCCGCGAGCGCCTCGCGGTAGTGATTGTTGAACTCGAAGCGATGACGGTGGCGCTCGTAGACGACCGGCTCGCCGTATGCCTCGGCGGCGCGGGTTCCCGGCGTGAGCTTGCACGGATAGACGCCGAGCCGCATGGTGCCGCCCTTCTCCTCGATGTCGCGCTGCTCGGGGAGCAGGTCGATGACCGGGTGCGACGTGAAGGCGTTGAACTCGGTCGAGTTGGCGTCAGAGGCGTCGAGAACCTCACGGGCGATGTCGACCACCGCGCACTGCATCCCGAGGCAGAGCCCGAGGTACGGCACCCGGTGCTCCCGGGCGTACCGCGATGCGAGCACCTTGCCCTCGATGCCCCGATGCCCGAACCCGCCGGGCACCACGATGCCGTCGGTGCCCTCGAGCGGGCTCATGTCCTCGTCGAGGTGCTCGCTGTTGACCCACACGAGGTCGAGGTCGGCGCCGCAGTGGACTGCGGCGTGCCGCAGGGATTCAATCACGCTGATGTACGAGTCCGGCATCTCCACGTACTTGCCGACCAGCGCGATGCGCACGCTCGGCTTTGGCGCCGCAATGCGCGCGCAGAGGTCCTTCCATTCGGTGAGATCCGGTGGCGTGGCGTCGAGGTTGAGCAATTGCACGATGTAATCGCCGAGGCCCGCGTCCTCGAGCATCAGCGGGACCTGATAGATGGAGCTCGCATCCGGGACGTTGATGACGGCGCGCATCTCCACGTCACCGAAGAGCGCGATCTTCTCCTTGAGCGGCTCGCCGATCGGCTTCTCGCTGCGCGCGATGATCGCGTCCGGCTGGATGCCGATCGAGCGCAGCTGGTTGACCGAGTGCTGTGTCGGCTTGCTCTTGAACTCCTCGCTGGCGTTGACGTACGGAACCAGCGTCAGGTGCACGTAGCAGACGTTGTTGCGTCCCACGTCATTCTTCATCTGCCGGATCGCCTCGAGGAAGGGCAGTGACTCGATGTCACCGACTGTCCCGCCGACCTCGACGATCACGACATCCGGTTGCGGCAGCTCATTTTCGGCCACGCGCAGGATGCGATGCTTGATCTCGTTGGTGATGTGCGGGATCACCTGCACGGTGCCGCCGAGATAGTCGCCGCGGCGTTCCTTGGCAATCACCGACGCATAGATCTTGCCGGTCGTGACATTGCTCGCCTTGCTCAGCGCGACGTCGGTGAAACGCTCGTAGTGACCGAGGTCGAGATCGGTCTCAGCGCCGTCATCGGTGACGAACACCTCGCCGTGCTGATACGGCGACATGGTGCCCGGATCCACGTTGAGATAGGGGTCGAGCTTCTGCATCCCGACGTGGAGCCCGCGCGCCTTGAGGATCGTGCCGATCGAGGCGGCGGTGATTCCCTTCCCGAGTGAGGAGACGACTCCGCCTGTCACGAACACGAACTTCGCCATGCGCAGAGCCTCCCGGGGTGGTTTTTCCAATTGTATCAGCAGCACGTCGCGGTGACGCACCGATGTTCGATTGTGACGCTCAGCCGGCTCTCGCTTCGAGGAGGACGACCCGGGTTTCGTCGGTCTCGCCGGTCGAGCCGGTGAGCACCAGGCGCGGCTGCGGCTCCCAGGCTCCTTCGGCGAGGCCCATCTCCTGGGCGAACTTGCCGACCGGGTCATACTCGCCGCCGGCGCCGGCGCCGAAGCGGGCGGGGACGACGATGCTCGGCTCCACCGCGTTCACGAGCTTGGCAGCATCGATGGCTCCGAGCGCATCACCGCCGCCGACGGGGATGACCAGCACGTCGACGTGGCCGAGGCTGTCGATCTCGTCCTCGGTGAGCTGGCGGCGGAGGCGTCCGGCCGCGACGACGCGGACGTCGTCGACCGAGACGCGCATCACCGTGGTCTCACCGGCGGCGAGACCGAGGATGCTGACGCCGCCGATCTCGAACTCGCCGGGCCCGCAGACCTCCTGGACCTCGCCGTCGCGGGGGCGGAGCTTGGCGGGATCGGTGGTCCCCTCGGTACGCACGATCATCCCGACGGTGCCCTTGGCGAGCCCGGGGAGCGCTGTCTGGGGCGGGTCGATGAGGACGGTCATCTCCCGTCCGCGAAGCCGGATGCAGGAATGGCCGTGATACGTCAGTTCCATGTGAGTCCAGTGTGCCGCCTCAGAGCCATCGGCCGTCGGGCAAAGGTTGGGTCGGGGTCTTGGGTCTATTCGCGGGTGCAGCTGCTCCGCCGGTTGACTATGGCTCGATCGCGCCATTAGAATCGATGCAAGGACTGGGAGCCGGGGACCGCACGGTTTCGGGATTCGGCGCTCCGCGGCGGGTTGTGGGAGACGAGAGAGGCCTAGTGGAACGTGTGGACGATGTGCCTCGTCGTGCCGGTCTCTTGCCGGAAGTAGACGAGACCGCCAACTCCACGCGCGACATCGAACTGGTCGGGGAATCCACGCCCCGGGCATCGGCAATCCCCTCGCCACGCGTTGATGCGGCGCCCCCCCCGCGCCCATGGCCCGTGATTCTCGCCGCGGTGACCTTTGCAGTAGACCTCCTCGCGGTGATCATCAGCGTCTATCTTGCGAAGGTTGTTGCTCCCGGCGACGGATGGGGCGGCGGCATCTCGCTTGGGGCCAACTGGCCCATCTTCGCCACCGTTGCGGTATGGCCGGTGGTCTTTACGATCTACGGCCTCTACGACCTCCGCCGCCCGACTCATGCAACCGCTGAATTGCAGCATCTCTTCAACGCGGTGCTGATGTCAGTGCTCCTCGTCGTACTGATCACCTTTGTGGCCCGAATTCAGATCCCGCGCAGCTTTGTCGTCTGGTTGCTTGCCTTCAGCTTGGTGACCATCATCGTGGGGCGGCTCATGACGCGTCGCCTCGGTCACGCGCTGAACAGCCGCGCGATCACCAGCGTCGTGACTCTCATCGCGGGCACAAACGACGAGGCGCGCGCGCTCGCGCGGACTCTTCGGCGGCGGCCGTGGATGGGCTACCGGCTCTGCGGTTTCGTCGAGGACAAGCCGTCGGGTTTCGATGTCATCGACGGCCTTCCCGTGTTCGGTGCGGTGGAGGACATCGCAGCCATCAGTCGCGATCACGGCGTCGGTTCGGTGATCATCGCGGGCAGCGCGGCGGGGGGCCCCACCTTGCAATTCATCGACTCCGCGCTCGCCGCGGATGTGGCGGTTCGCGTCTCGCCGGGCCTGGCGAATTTTGGCGCGGCGCGGGTGATCCTCGAGCCGATCGACGGCATGGCGCTCATCTCGCTGCGCCGGAACCGTTTCTCACGGCGTCAGCGTCTCGTGAAGCGTTGCTTAGA
The DNA here is from genome assembly GCA_003131685.1 of Candidatus Dormiibacterota bacterium. Taxonomy (GTDB): domain Bacteria; phylum Chloroflexota; class Dormibacteria; order Aeolococcales; family Aeolococcaceae; genus Palsa-851. The sequence continues at coordinate 8,678 of PKWB01000083.1, read as the reverse complement.
CATCACGGTCACGTCCATCGTTCTGATCATCGGTGCGCTTCCCATGCTCGTCATCGCGAGCGCGATCAAGCTGACGAGTCCCGGGCCGGTGCTCTTCCGGCAGCGGCGCGTCGGCGAGAACGAACGCGAGTTCACGATGATCAAGTTCCGCACCATGATCGTTGGCGCGCATGCGCAGCGCGATGCTCTCGAGAACGAGGCTGACGGTCTCCTCTTCAAGATGCGACGTGACCCACGTGTCACCAGAATCGGTCGTTTCCTGCGTCGGACGTCGCTCGATGAGCTGCCGCAGCTGTTCAACGTGCTGAGCAGCACGATGAGTCTGGTCGGCCCCCGTCCGGCGCTGCCCGAGGAGGCATCCTGTTACGCGGAGTTGCAGCGCGGTCGCCTGCGGGTCAAGCCAGGGGTCACCGGGCTCTGGCAGGTCAACGGCCGCCACGATCTTGCCTACGAGGACTACGTCCGCTACGACCTCTTCTACGTCGAGAACTGGTCGCTGGCCATGGACCTCTACATCCTCGCCAAGACGGTCCCCGCTGTGCTCAGCGCGCACGGCTCGTACTGATCCTGGGTCCCCATCGCCTGCACATTCGAGCGCAGAGGCGTTAGCCGCTTCCCACCGTCAGCTGCAGCGCTTTGGACCTGCCGTTCGAGAACACCGTCAGCGTGACCTGCTGGCCGGGCGCGAGCCCGAGCACGGTCGGGTCCAGCGGGTGGGTCGCATCCAGCACGGTGGTCCCGACCGCGGTGACGACATCACCCGGCGCCAGGCCGGCAGCAGCCGCCGGGCCGGCCGGGGTGACCGACAGCACCAGCGCTCCGACCGGCAGGCCTGCCGCCGCGGCGGTGGCGGGATCGATCACCTCCGACTGCACCCCGAGGACCGGCGCCGTGGTCGCCCCGCCGCCGCCGGTCGCGGCGACCACGAGGTTCGCCGCCGCCGTCATGGAGAGCGCGACCACGCCCGGCGCCGCACTGCCCGCGGCCACCACCACGCCGATGACGTTGCCGTTGCCGTCGAGCAGCGGTCCGCCGTCCTGACGCGGATCGGGGACGGCGTCAACCGTGAGCACGTCGAGCAGCGGGGTTGCCGCGCCGGAGAGGTGGACGGTGTTGCCGGTCGAGCTGACCGTCCCGGTGGAGAGGGTCACCGGCGCGAACGGGATGTGGGCCACGGCGATCGCCAGGTCGCCGACCCTCGGCGTCACCGAAGCGAAGATGAGCGGCGTCAGGCCCTGCGCTCCGACCGCCTGGAGCACGACGATGCCGTGGGTCGGGTCGGAGCGGACGATGGTGGCCGGGTAGCTGTGCCCGTCGGCGGTGGCGATCACCAGCGGGTCCGCGCCCTGGATGGCATGGATGCTCGACACCACCAGGCCGCCGGCGGAGACCACGAACCCGTCGACGATGCCGGTCGCTCCGGTGAGCAGCGAGCTTGCGGTCACCGGCTTGGTGATCACCTCGACCACCGACACCGACTTGGTCTGCGCGATCGAGCCGGCGGTGAGCGCGCCGCCGGTGCCGCCGGACCCGCCGACGATGGTCTGCTGGGTGACCCGCTCGACCGGTCCGAAGCGCGCGTAGATCCCCCACGCGGCGAGCCCGCCGCCCACCAGGCCGATCACCGCGCTCAGGACCACCGCGGCGATGAGCCGGTCGCGCGGCCGGGCGGCCGTGGTCATTCGACCGGTGCCGCTGCCCGCTGTCTCAGGTAGCGAACGATGCCGGCCGCGTTGCTGTGCACCCCATTCAGCACCTCGGCCTTCTCGCGGATCGCCTCGGGCAGCGTCTCCGGGTCGAGCGCGAATGCTTCGGCGAGCGCTGCGGCGACATCGTCGATACCCGCGTCCGCCGAGTCCTCGATGACGCGCTCGGCGACCTCGACCCAGCCGTGGAGCATGTCCTCGGCCTCGGCGAGGGTGGCCTGGGCATCGGCAACCGGGCCGTAGTGGGTGAGCACCATGCGCTCGGGGCGCAGCTCGGCGAAGCGCCGCAGGCTGTGCACCGCCTGCTCGAGGTCGAAGTCGGGCGGCGGGGTGGCCGGCCGGAGCACCCCGAGGTCGGGCAGGAGCACGCCGACCGCGTCCCCCACCAGCAGCGTCCCGGTGTGCTCGTCCAGGACCGCGTGGTGGTGCTTGGCGTGGCCTGGGGAATCGACGAGCACGAGCTCGCGGCCGTTGCCCACATCGACGCGGTACCCGTCGCCTGCGGCGATGAGGCGGTCCTCCGGGACGGCGGTCATCCGCCCGTAGAGGCTGTCGAGCAGCGGGCCGTAGACGCGCGACGCGCTGTCGATGAGCCGGCTCGGGTCGACCAGGTGGCGCGCGCCGCGCTCGTGGACGACCACGGTGGCGTTGGGGAAGTCGTTGGCGAGGTCCCCGACGGCGCCGGCGNNGGGCCGAGCCCGAGAGCGTCGAGCGCCGCATGCACGGCGGGGACGCTCGATTGCGAACCGGTCTCGACCAGCGCGGGCATCGGCCCGTCGATGAGGAACCCGGCGGTGAGCTGATCCATCCCGCCCAGCAGCGTGTCGAGCTGATGGATCCCGGGTGCGATCTCAACCGCGTCGCTCATGGTTGCAGCGGACCCCCGCCTATGGGCTCGGGGTCGCCGCCGCCTGTTGGGCGAGCAGCGTCTGCAACGCCTTCAGGTCCGCCTGCACCTTCGCCTCATCGGCGCCGTAGGCGGTGAAGTTGCCGGCCATGAGCGCTGTCTCTGCGGCCGAGTTGTCGGCGATGAGCTTGCTGTCCAGGGCGAGGATCTGCTGCTGAATCGTCCCGGTCGGGATGCTCGTCGGCGTCGGCGAGGCGCCCGGGCTCGGCGACGCTGATGGCGATGTCGATGGTGACGGCGAGGGTGAGGGCGTGCTTGTACCCGTACCGGGGAGCGGCAGGCCGGGAACCGGCGCGCCGTTGTTGAGCAACGCCGAAACCGCGGCGGCGAACGACGTGCCCTGCTGCACGTTGCTCTGGTCGCCGACGATCACGTACTGCAGCTGGGGGAACGCGGTGCCACCGTTGGCGCCGGCGGTGACGTACATCGGCCGCACGTAGAGGAAGGAGTCGTTGTTGAAGGGCAGGATGATCACGTTGCCGAGGGTGACCGTCGACCCGTGCTGATCGAGCAGGCTGATCTCCGAGCTGATCACCTGGTTGGTGTTGATGTTGTTGTCGAACTGCAGCGGCCCCAGCACGTTGTCCGCGTTGTTGAGACGCACCGAGACGAGCTTCGGCTCATTGGTACCCGTGTAGTCGCACTCAGCGGCGAGCCACGCCGTNNCACGCCGTCATGTTGTTCGCCGTGGCGCCTGATCCGCTGCCTCCCGGAGAAAATGTCTGGAGCAGCACGAACTGGGGGCTGCTGGTGTCAGGAAGCGTTGCCTCGACGTAGTACGCGGTGGTGGCCTGATTGGTCCCATTGAGGGTCTGCTGCGCGATGTTGAACAGGTCGCTGCCGTTGTAGAAGACCGTCGGGCTGGTGATGTGCACCTGCGCATAGGCCTGCGCCTGGTCGTTGAACAGGTCTTCCGGGTACCGCAGATGCGAGCGGAGGTACGTCGACATGTCGCCCAGCGGGGTGAGCAGCCCGGGGTAGATCGCGTTCCACGCCGCGGTGATCGGCTCGTTCATGTTGACCGCGTAGAGCGTGATCGCGCAGGTCTTGGCGTCGATCACCGCCTTGACCGCGTTGCGCATGTACGAGGTGCCGTCACTCTGCTGATACGCCTCTGGGAATGCCGAGCTCTTGACGTAGGCGTCGGCAATCCACATCAGATGACCGGTCTGCGGGTCCACCACGATGTACGGATCCCCGTCGACGGTGAGGAACGGCGCCAGCGACGTGATGCGGGTCGAGATCTGCCGGTTCACCAGAGCGCGGCTGTCGGGGGTCAGCGAGTTGTTGAGGAAGAGGTTGAAGCCACCGAAATCCTCGAGCGAGAGCGCCAGCTTGTCGATCGGGTTGGTGATCGGGATCCCGTCCTCGCTGGTGGTGCCGTGGACGGTGTTATCGCCGCTGCCCGACGGATAGTTGAACTCCGGCTGCGTGGTCCCGGAGATGACGCTCTGGGTGGTGTCCAGCCCGCAGTAGATGGCCGGATCCGCAGTCGTCGAGTTGTCGAACGACAGGTCCGGTGGCGAGCCCGGGGTGACCTGGGTCATCGGCTGCTGCCCGACGAGAACCTGCGGCTTGCCCTCACCGGCCACCGCATTCACCGAGACCGCGGTGACGCCGTAGCCGTGGGTGTAGGTGAGCGAGGTGTTCACGAAGGATGCGTTGGGGACATCCGCCTCCGCGATCTCTCGCGGTCCGAGCATCACCTCGGTGTCGGCCCCGGTGGTGGGGTTCGGATAGCGATCCACGGTGATCGTCGAGTAGGTCTGATAGCTGCGGCTGCGGTCGATCTGCGCGAGGGTGTCCGGCAGCTGGGTGGGGTCCTGGATGCGCACGTTCTGGAGCGTGCCGAGGTCGGATTCGAGATCGCTGAGCGTTGGAGCGTGCGGCGTCCCGAAGCTCCGGCTCTGCACCTGCGGGTCCGATCCCGTGCTCTGGATCCCCCAGGCGTAGCGGCTGGTGGTGAGGTAGTCGCCGATCGTGGGCGTCTGCGCGGTCTGCTCGTTGGGCCCTACGCTCGCCCCCTGGTACACGGCCGCCGGGATGGCCTGGGTCAGGCCGGCGACGAGCAGCCATCCGCCGAGCATCGAGCCGAACGCGATCGCGGTCCCCGTCGACGCCCCCCGAAAGCGGAGGGCCACGAGGACCAGGGTCACCACCGCCAGGACGGCGGCCAGGACCTGGAGGAACCCGAGGACCGGCTGGATCACCGCGCGCTGGGTGGCATCAAGTCCGACGTAGGGCGTTCCGTTGGTCCCGTTGCCGGTGGCGTGGGTGCTCGTGGCCAGGTGGAAGACGCCGAAGTGAGCGCCGAAGGCGGCGAGGATGAAGATGGCGGCAAGGCCGATCCCGCCGGTGACGATGGCGGCGCGGAGCGCGTCCTCCGGCGACCGGCCGGGCGGCGGCTCGAGCGGCAGGGGCAGCTCCTCGGGGGCATTCATCACCGTGATCGAGACGACCGCAACCGCGATCGCGGCGAGCATCCCGAGGATCACGCCGCCCCAGAGCAGCCCCATGAGGTCGTCGATCGCCGGCAGGGTGAAGACGAAGAACGAGTAGTCGGTGTGGAAGACCGGGTCGGTGGCCCCGAAGGGCACCGAGTGCAGCCAGAGCAGGATGTCCTGCCACTCGCCGGACAGGGTCGACCCGCCCGCGATCCCGGCGATGACGGCGATCACCGCTCCGGCCCAGAGCACGATGCGGCGCCCGCGCCGGTCGAGGTTTGCCGCCGCCATTGAACAGCCCACAACGGCCGCGCCGAAGATCACCGCGATGATCGCGAACCCGACAAAGAACAGGATGATGTGCGCGATCAGCGGCGTCCAGAAGACGTTGGTGTGGTTGACGCTCTGGTAATAGAGGTACTCGGCCCGCAGTCCCAGCAGCCATCGGGCGACGATGAGCAGCACGACGATGACCGCGATGACGCCGAAGACGATGATCCGGCGCCGGAGCTGTCCTGGCGGTCGGACGATCCGTGGACGGGACCGCCGCCGAGCAAAGATCTGCTCGGGATCGAAGCCAAAGGCACTCATGGGCTGGACGAGTGTACCTGCGGGAGGTCCGCCGAAAGCTTCAGGGTCAGCGGCGTTGGAGCAGCAGCCTCACGTCGAACGGGTCGCGGCGGCGGCGAACCCTGCGTGAAACCTCGGGGCGGATCTGCACCATGTACGGCTCCTGCTGACGCAAGACCTCCTCGATTGCGTCGGCGATGAGCATCCCGGGATGGACGGTCGGGACCCGCTCGCTCAATGCCTCGGCCATGCGCTCGCTGACCTCGGTCAGGTTGAGCTCATGCGCCTGCTCGAGCACGTCGAGGCAGTCGTCGAGACGCCTGAGCCGCAGGCGTCTGTCCTCGCCGTCCATGGAGGTCATCGTGGCAACAATTTAGCGCACCCACAGTGAGTTGCGGGAACACGTCAGGTGGAAACCGGCACACGCCTCCGCTGCCGTGGTGTCGCGACGCGGGTGCCGGTCACCCGCGCGACCTGCACCCGAGGGGCCGGCAGCATGCGCGCGAGGTACTCGCCGGTGGCGCTCCGCGGGTTGGCGGCCACCTCTTCGGGCGTTCCCTCGGCGACCACCTCGCCGCCTCCATCGCCGCCACCGGGCCCGAGATCGATGATGTGGTCGGCGGTCTTGAGGACGTCGAGGTTGTGCTCGATGACGATCACGGTGTTGCCCGCATCGACGAGCCGGTGGAGCACGACGAGCAGCTTCTCGACGTCAGCGAAGTGGAGTCCCGTGGTCGGCTCGTCGAGGATGTAGAGCGTGCTGCCGGTGTCGCGCCGCGACAGCTCGGTGCTGAGCTTGACGCGCTGCGCCTCGCCGCCACTGAGCTGCGTCGCCGGCTGGCCGAGCCGGATGTACCCGAGTCCGACATCCTGGAGGGTGCGCATCCTGCGCAGGATTCGCGGCTGGTGCTCGAAGAGCGATGCCGCCTCGTCGACGGTCATCTCGAGCACGTCGGCAATGCTCTTGCCGCGGAACTTCACCTCGAGCGCCTCACGGTTGTAGCGGCGCCCCTTGCAGACCTCGCACGGCACGTAGATGTCCGGGAGGAAGTGCATCTCGATCTTGATCATCCCGTCGCCGGCGCACGCCTCGCAGCGGCCACCCGACACGTTGAAGGAGAAACGCCCCGGCTTGTACCCGCGGATCTTCGCCTCCGGAAGCTTGGCGAACAGGTCGCGGATGTCGGTGAAGACGCCGACATACGTCGCCGGGTTGCTTCGCGGCGTTCGCCCGATCGGCGACTGATCGACGTCGATGACCTTGTCGATGTTGGCGATGCCCTCGACCCGGTCATGCGCGCCCGGGCGATGCTTGGCGCGATACAGCGACTGCGCGAGCTTGCGATAGAGGATGTCGTTGACCAGCGTGCTCTTGCCGCTGCCACTGACTCCGGCCACGCAGATGAACGAACCGAGCGGGAAGGTGACATCGACGTTGCGCAGGTTGTTGGCGCGCGCCCCACGCACCACCAGCTTCTTCGCGCCCGCGGGACGGCGTATCAGCGGCAGCGGGATGCTCCGCTCGCCACGCATGAACTGTCCGGTGACACTCTCGGGTGTGTTGAGCACGTCCTCGACGGTTCCCGACGCCATCACCAGGCCGCCGTGCTCGCCGGCGCCCGGGCCGATGTCCACCACCCAGTCGGCCGCACGAATCGTCTCCTCGTCGTGCTCGACGACGATGAGCGTATTGCCGATGTCGCGCAGCGCGATCAGCGTGCGGATCAGCTTGTGGTTGTCGCGCTGATGCAGCCCGATCGACGGCTCGTCGAGGATGTAGAGGACGCCCATCAGCTTGCTGCCGATCTGCGTCGCCAGACGGATGCGCTGCGCCTCACCGCCGGACAGCGTCGCCGCCCCGCGGTCGATGGTGATGTAGTCCAGCCCGACGTCGTGGAGGAAGCCGAGGCGCTCCTTGATCTCCTTGATCACCTGCCGCGCGATGGTCTGCTCGCGCTCGCTGAGTCGCAGAGAATCGAGGCGCCGCAAGGCCGAACTGATGCTGTTCTTGCAGAACTCGGCGATGTTCATCCCGTCGATGGTCACCGCGAGGTACTCGGGCTTGAGCCGCGCGCCGTTGCAGGCCGGACACGGCTTCTGCATCATCAGGCGCTCGATCTCCTGCTTGACCCACTCGGACTCGGTTTCGCGATAGCGCCGCTGCAGGTTGTTGATCACACCCTCGTAGCCTGCCTCGAAGCTCCGCGAGTGCCCGCTGTGCGACACGTAGCGCATGCGCACCGTCTCGTCCTTGGGAAGCCCGTAGAGGATGAGCCTGCGCTCCTTGAGATCGAGGTCCTTCCAGGGAACGTTGAGCGGGATCTTGAAGCGCCTACAGACGGTCTCGAGCACCTCCATCATCCAGTGCTGCGACGGTCCGCGCGTCCATCCCGAGAGTGCACCTTCATCGATGCTCAATGTGGGATCGGGCACGACCGCGTCGGGATCCACCTCGAGACGGACTCCGAGACCGGTGCACACCGGGCATGCGCCGTGCGGGTTGTTGAACGAGAAGTTGCGCGGTGCCGGTTCCTCCATCGAGATACCGCAGTACACGCACGCGAACTCCTCGGAGAAGAGCATCTCCTGCATGCCACTCTCGGCGTCCGCCGGGATCAGCAGGATGAGCCCGTCGCTCAGCTTCGACGCCTGCTCGAGTGACTCGTGGAGTCGCGAACGAAGCTCCGGTCCGATGATGATGCGGTCGACGACCACCTCGATGTCGTGCTGGAGCTTCTTGTCGAGCGTGATCGGCTCCGACAGGTCGTGGAGCTCGCCGTCCACTCGCGCGCGAACGTAGCCGAGACGCTTCGCCTCATCGAGGACGTCGCGGTGCTCGCCCTTGCGACCCTGCACCATCGGTGCCGAGATGAGCAGCCGCGTTCCCTCGGGGAGGAGCAGCACCTGGTCGGCGATCTGCTCGATCGACTGCTTGCTGATCTCGCGCCCGCAGTTCGGGCAATGCGGATGCCCGATGCGCGCGTAGATGAGGCGCAGGTAGTCGTAGATCTCGGTCACCGTGCCGACCGTCGAGCGCGGGTTGCGCGAGGT
>PKWB01000088.1:21692-44439 GCA_003131685.1 Candidatus Dormiibacterota bacterium | reverse complement strand
CCCGCCAGGTTGCCGAGGACGCGGCAGCCTCCCCGACCGCGGGGCTTCCCAGCGGTGACGAGCTGACCTTGGCGGGCGCCGCAGGGACCGACCTGGTCGGCCTCAGCCTTTCACCGGGGTTGCCTGGTCCCAACCTCGCAACCGTCTATCTGCTCCCGATCTATGGGAGTGCTGCGGCGCAGGGGCTCGCCGCGAACATCATCGTCAACGGCGTCTACAAGGCGCTGCTTCGCTGCGGCGACACCTGCCGCCGGGCGACGATCGACATCGAGCCGGGCGACGCCGTATCGGTCGACGTGCTGAACAGCGGTGGGGGTAAGGCCGATTTCACGATCCCATCGCTGCCCGCACCTTCCGGCGACATCTTGCTGGCCAAGGTCGATACCGCGATGAAAGCCCTGACCGCCGTTCAGTACAACGAGGTCCTCAACTCGGGCACTGCGACCATCAGCGGAAGCTATTCGTCGGTTGCGCCTGACAGGGAGGCCTGGACCGTCAAGAACGCGGGCGCGGTCATCTGGATCGGCACGACCCAGTACCTGCAGAACGGGCCAGGCCAGCCGTGGCAGAAGCAGACCTCGCCCGCGGCGGCGGTGCCGTACTTCGTCTGGAACTACTTCAGACCGTTGACCAACGCCCATGTGATCGGCCGGCAGATGCTCGACGGCGTCCCGACAACGATGGTGGCGACCTTCGGGAGTTCGTCGGCAACGCCGATCTGGTTCACCTTCTGGATTGACGCGACGGGGCGGGTGCGACAGGTGGCGATGAACGCACCCGGGCACTTCATGACCGACACCTACACGAGCTACGACAAACCGGTGGATATCGTTCCCCCGACCGGGTGATTGCGCGCTGCGGGATGCCGTCCCACGCTGCCAGAATGTGGGCCAAGCACCATGTGAACCAGCTGAAAACACGAGGCACAAGATGGCCCTCCTGACCCAGACCCCTTACAAGGCCAAGACCTTCGATCTCTCCGGGCTGACCGGCATCTCCGACAACACCCTCGAGGTCCATTTCGGACTTTATGCCGGTTATGTCAAAAACACGAACCTGCTCAACGAGCAGCTGGTCACGATGCAGCAGGCGGGCCAGGGCCTGGCATCGAATCCCGCGTACTCGGAGATCACCCGCCGGCTCGGCTTCGAGTACAACGGAATGGTCCTGCACGAGTGGTACTTCGGAAACCTCACCAAGGCGAGCGGTGGAGGTATCTCGTCATCGTCCGCGCTGGGTCGCGCACTGGGCGAGTCGTTCGGTGACATCGACACGTGGCGCAAGGACTTCACCGCGATCGGCGGGATGCGCGGTGTCGGCTGGGCGGTGACCTTCCTGGATACGGCGACGGGGCGGCTGAGCAACCACTGGATCACCCTCCACGAGGACGGCAACATCGCCGGCTTCAAGCCGATCGTCGTCATGGACGTCTGGGAGCACGCGTTCCTCCTGGACTACAAGCCGGCGGATCGTCCGAAGTACATCGAGGCCTTCCTGGCCAACTTCGATGCCGAAGCATCCGAGGCGCGCCTGACAGGAGCAGCTGACCGGCCCGTCGGCTGAGCCGCACCCGCGGCGCCCCGGGAGGTCGCCGCGGACATGGACGCCCTACTAGAGCGAGGGGCCGCCGAGCTTTCGATAGAGCGTGTCGAGGTCGGATTCCTCCGCCCAATCGATGACGATCCTGCCGCCCCCGCCCTTACGACGCTGGAGGCGAACCGGTACGCCGAGGGCGTGCTCGAGGCCGCGACGCAACGCGCCATCGTCGGGGCCTGCCGCTTCATGGATGGCGGCCGGCGCGCGTCGTGGCGCCGCCGATGCCCGCGTGAGCCGTTCCTGGACCGCCCGCTCGGTCTCTCGCACGTTCAGCCCATCGGCGATGGCGAGGGCCGCCACGGCCTCCTGATCCGCCGCAAGCGGCAGCACCAGGAGCGCTCGCGCGTGGCTCGCGGTGAGCCGGGCGTCGGCGACCGCCTCTTGAACCGGGGCAGGGAGATCGAGCAGGCGGATGGCGTTCGAGATCCCCGACCGGCCGCGTCCCAGGCGCAGCGCGATCGCCTCGTGGGTCAGCCCGAATGCATCGGACAGCCGGGCGTACGCGGCGGCCTCCTCCATCGGATTGAGATCGGTTCGAAGCAGGTTCTCGGTGAGCGCCATCTCGAGCTGGTGGCGGCTCGACTCGGCCGCGGGGCGGACGATCGCCGGAATGCTCGACACGCCTGCGAGCTGAGCCGCTCGAAGGCGTCGCTCGCCCGCCACGAGGACGTAGGTCTCGCCCTCGCGCTGGACCACGATCGGATGAAGCAGCCCATGCAGGCGTATCGAATCGCCGAGCGCTGCGAGGGCATCGGGTTCGAACGCGCGGCGCGGTTGTTCCGGGTTTGGCGCGACCGTGCGAGGGTCAACGCTGATCAGCGGCGACCCTTCCTCGGCTTCAGCCTCGTTGGTGAGTAGCGCGTCGAGGCCGCGGCCGAGACCGCGACGCCGGAATGCGCGGGGCGGAGCCGTATCGCTCATACCGGGCTCGGGATCTCCGCCGTCGACAGCACCGCGCCGCCCTGGATCCGTGCATCGAGGTTGGCGCTGAGCTCTCGATAGGCGATGGCGCCGCGACAGGTCGGATCGTAGAGCGTGATCGGCATCCCATGGCTCGGCGCTTCGCTCAGGCGCACATTGCGGGGTATGAGCGGGGTGAGCAACTGATCACCGAAGCGGTTCCGAACCTCATCCACAACCTGGTGGGCGAGAGCCAGGCGGGCGTCGAAGAGGGTCATCACGATGCCGGCGATCCCCAGCGTGGGGTTGAGCTCCTTGCGGAGCAGCGCAAGCGTGTGCATGAGCAGGCCGAGCCCCTCGAGGGCGTAAAACTCGCACTGGATCGGGATGAGCAGAGCATCGGCCGCGACAACCGCGTTGATGGCCAGGAGACCGAGGCTCGGGGGCGAATCGATCAGGACGTAATCGTCGTCGGAGGCGAGCGCCTCGAGCGCGTACTGAAGGCGGCGTTCCCGGCGCGCCATATCGACCAGTTCGATCTCCGACCCTGCGAGCGCGATGTCCGACGGAACGACGTCGAGCCCAGGGACCGCGGTGTGCATGCGCGCCTCGGCGAGCGATCTCCCCATCACGATGACGTCGTAGATGCTGGTCTCGACGCGGCTTCGGTCGACGCCAAGTCCGGACGTGGCATTGGCCTGGGGGTCGATGTCGATCAGAAGCACCTTGCGACCCATCTCGGCGAGCGCAGCGCCCACGCTGACGGCAGTGGTGGTCTTTCCGACGCCGCCCTTCTGATTGGCGACCGCGAGAATGCTAGGTGGCACGGTTAGCGGCTGATTATGGCCGGATCGTCCCGCCCGCGATCTGGACATGGAGTTATCCCGAGTTTCCCCAGGCCACGCGTCGCGAGGTCGGGCTCTCGCGAGTTGGAGACGCAATCCTGCCGCGCCAACCTGTGGAAAACTCGGTGGGCCCGATCCCGGCCGCTGAACCGTTGTTTCGCACACAACTTGACGGTGAAACAACACCCCACGTATGGTTACCCCCGTGGTCACTCGAGCACCCCTTCCAGGGGGGGAACCGGTTCAAACGGGCCCCGATCAGGACGATCTCGCCGTGGGATTTCTCCTCGGCCTCCTGGTGGGCGAGGGACACTTTGGGGGTGACGGCCGGCAGCCTCAGGTCACCCTGCGGATGCACGTTCGCCACGAGGAGATCTTCGAGTGGCTGCGGCGCACCTACCCGGGCAGCGCGCTCTATGGGCCGTATCACCATGGCGGTCGCAACTACTATCAGTGGTCCGCACGCGGGAGGTACCTGCGGGAGACCCTGGCACCCCTGGTGCAGCGTCACCGCTCTATGCTCGACGGCTACGCGGCTGCCCGCTTCGACACCATGTGCGAGCGCTACGCCATCGCCCTTGACGGCCCGGGAGGCCCGTCGGGCGCCTGAGCGCACCCCGCTACAATCCGGGACGATGCTGGCTCCCTCCGCGTACCACTGGCGCCTTCTCTCGGCGGCTCCTCCCCGTGAGGTGTTCTCGATCATGGAGCAGATGATCGGCACGACGCCGTACCGCTTCGAGGTCATGGGTGAGAGCGAGGCGCGGATTGTCGAGCATCGCCGCCGCGGGCTATTCGGGCAGTGGGGTCGTCCCAAGATCCGCATCAGATGGGTTCGCTGCCGGGCCGTGTCGAGCAGCGAGGGGACCGTGGTCGAGATCGAAGCCAGCTCGGGCGGGGGGTTGATCTCAAAGGCTATGGGCAAGGCCGATCGCGGCCCGGTGACTCGCGCGCTCCAGGTGGTCCGGCTGCTGACCGCAGGCGCGGGAGATGCCCGCACCGTCTATCGGGACCGCCGGATCCCGCCCGGCCCGGTGACACTGGTCGCGTCCTGGGCCGGAACCCCGTATCGACTGTTTCTGGAGCCACGCCGCGACGCGGCACGCGGCCGCGAGATCCTCACCGCCACCGAGGTCGTGGCGCTCGATGAGCGCAGCGGCCAGTTCGTGAAGGTGCGTGTGGCCGCCACCGACGAGGGCTGGGTCGAGAGCGACCAGATCGTCCCGGCGCCGGNNCTCGACCCGTGCAGCCCAGGTCGAGACGGCGCGTTTCACCTAATGAAGCCGGTGAATGGCTCGAGCCGCGGCAGCGCCGCGGTTAGCGCAAATGCGTGGAGAGACCGCCTGGTGCGACGGTTTGCGCCTCTCTCCGAGTGGTGACCTGGCTCCCTGCGGTCAGCTCTCCACCACTGCGCTGGTCGGGAAGGAGGTGGTACTCGAAGAATCTGTCATGGGCTAGGTTCCTCCTTTTGCCTGAGTGCCACGGCACCGCGTCCGCATGCGTCGTGTTCGAGGCGGGGCGGGTCCGGGCCGAGAGACGCACACAAAGTGTATCCCGGTTCGGGCGCGCCGCGTGACTGACTCGGACCGCTTGCCGAGCCATCCGCTCGACCTTCGCCTCGGCGCTGCGGTGCATACCGCCGACGGTCACCACGTCGGAACGCTCGAACGGATCGTCGTGGATGCCGAGAGCTGGGACCCGCACGCCCTGATCGTCCGCGAGACCAACCACTTCTCGGGGAGCACCCTGGCGCCGGGAGCCGGCATGATGGTCGCCGAGGTGATCGTGCCCCTCGACGTCATCGCCGACGCGGGACCCGGCGAGATCCGACTCAAGTTGGATCGGCGAGCGACACGATCCCTGCCCCCATACCTCAGCTATCAGTACAAGCCGCTCGAGCGGGGTGACGGTCTCCGCTTCGCGGCCGCGCTGGCAGGCGGAACCCTCGGCGTGGGCCCGATGTTCCCGCTGCTGACTGAAAGCGCGGACAAGCCCGCAGGAGACATCGAGATCAGGCNNGCGCGGACAAGGCGGAAGGAGACATCGAGATCAGGCACGGCGAGAACGTGATGATCGGGCACGGGGGCGAGAAGCTCGGGACGGTCCAGGACGTGCTCTTCGACGACGGCGAGCTAGTTGGGATCGTGGTGCGCGCCAACGGCTTCTTCGCGGGCGACATGGTCGTCCAGGTCCGGTTCCTTGATCGCAGCGACGATCTGGCGCTCTTCGTGCGCATGACATCCGACGACGTCAAGCGCCTCTCTGAAACGCCCACGCAGGCCTGAGCCCGACGCTCAGAGCGGCAAACGGCCCATGAAGCCCGTGTCGCGAGGATGCCAGTAGCCGATGCGCTCCTCGCCGAGCCGCCAGCAGAGGTAGACCGGCTTCCCGTCCCGGACCGCGGCGAAATCGACAAGGCCGGTCGCGGGATCGCGCAGGATGACGCCGAGCGCATCGATCTCCGCGCTGAGGCGCTGGGCATCGTGGAACGGTCCCGAGGCCTTGATCGCGGCGGACGCGGAACCGTTCGAGGACACCGCGTGACCGTCCATCTCCGGATCCTGGTGGAGCGATGCGTGCTGAGCGCTCAGCAACGCGGCGAGCAGCTCGGTCAGTTCGGGCAGCAGCTCCGTCGCCTCCGCGTGCGAGAAGACACGTTCCACGCAGCACACCATGCCAGACCGGACCGCCGGCGTCGAGATCAGTAAATACCGAGCTCGAGCTGGGCCTCTTCGGAGGCCATCGTGCGGGGGTCCCAGGGCGGCGTCCACACCAGGTTGATGTGCACGTCACGCACGCCCGGCAGCGGCGCGCAGACCGCGTGCGCCTGGGTCTCGATGATCGGTCCCATCGGGCAGTACGGGGTCGTGAGCGTCATGTCGATGGTGAGCAGGCCGTCGTCGTCGATGTTGGTGTCGTAGATGAGTCCCAGGGACACGATGTCGAGGCCTATCTCCGGGTCGTAGACCTCGCCCAGCGCCGCTCGGATCAACTCGTTCGAGGCCTTGGCCTCCTTCTGGTCCGCGGCGGGCTCGCTGGTCGAAAGCGGTTCGCTCGTGCTCATCTCTCGATCCTCGTTGCTGCAGCCGGTGTCGCCGCGGTCGCGGCGAGCCCTTCGAGAAGCGCGTTCCAGACAAGCGTTGCGCACTTGACCCGAACCGGGTAGGCACGCACTCCGCGGAGCGCCTCGAGGTCGCCGATGTCGTCGCCGTCCGCTGATGACGCACCGTCGCCGGTCAGCATCGCGCGGAATCGCTCCGCCAGTGATGCCGCACCCTCCACGCTCATCCCGGTCACGGCCTCACAGAGCATNNGCGGTAGTGGTCGAGGATGATCTCTCGATACAGATCGTCGTCGATGGGCGCGGAACCAAGGGCCATAACACCATCGTAGTCCAACGGTTCGCGCCCAAAACCTGAGAATGGAGCGCATGGCTCGCAGCGATGTCCTCGCGCGGTCCGGAAAACGGCGGGCAGACCCCGCATTCTGGCTGCTGGTCGGACAGCTGATCATGTTCACGGGCGTCGCCGCCGTGTTTCCGATCGCACCGCTCTACGTCGCTCACCGCGGCGGAAATTCGGTTGCGGTGGCGATATTCATCGCCGGTCCGCTGGTTGCCAACACGCTCGTCCAGGTGCCCGCGGGCAGGCTCTGCGATCGTTGGGGCCGCAAGCCATTCCTGGTGGGTCCGCGACTCATCTACGCGTTCCTCTCGCTGTTCCTGTTCTTCAACATCGGAACCCTGCCCGTGCTCACCGCAATCCGCATCGTGATGGGCGCATGCGCGGGCGCCTATGTTCCGGCGTTGCGCGCTGCGCTGACGGATCTCAGCGCCCCCGAGCAGCGGGCGCAGCGTTTCTCCCAGCTCCAGGCGTACGAGATGGTGGGACTGCTGGTCGGACCACTCGTGGGCGGCGCGGCCGCGCTGTGGCGCGATTCTGCCGTGTTCGGGATCACCGGGCTCTCGATGTTCATCGGCCTCGGAGCGATGCTTCGTGTACCCGAAACGCGTGCCGATCCCAGCAGCACGGTGGTCAAGAAGGAGCGCTTCCGCTGGTGGCGCATCCGCGGCATCGTGGTGTCGATCGTGGCGCTCTTCACGGTCGGAACCATCTGGTCGATGTACGACGTGGTCTGGCCTCAGTACCTCGCCGCACGCGGCCAGGATCCGTTCATCATCGGGCTCTCGGTGAGCCTGTTCGCCCTCCCCATCCTCCTCCTGGCGCGGGCCGGCGGCCGCCTCGCGGATCGAGCCGACCGCCGCAAGCTGGTGACCACCGGCCTGTGCGTTGTCGCCGCATGTGCCGCGACCTACCCGTTTCTCCAGGTGCTGGCGGTGATCCTGACCGTGGGGGCGATTGAGGCGGTGGCCACCGTGATTCTCGAACCGAGCCTCTTTGCGGTCATCGGCGATAGCACCCCGGAAAACGTGCGCGGACGGGCGATGGGGATCGGCGGGCTCTACCAGTTCAGTGGCATGGCTTTCGGGGCNNAGCGGCATCCTGCTCTGCGGCGCGCTGGTCTGCGCCACCTGGCTGCCCGGACGTCCGCCGATCTCCGAGCACACACCCCAGCCGGCGGCGTTCCAGATTCTCGAACGTGAGCAGGCGTGAAGCAGCCGTGAGCGCTCGTACGGCGCCGTCATCCACAGCCGGGCCGCATCTGCTCCTCGGCCATGGCGCGTCGGGGACCGCGGAGTCGATGCGTCCATGGGTGACCGAGCTTGCCAGGCGCGGGGTGGGAGCAACCGCCCTCGACCTGCCGAAATCGAATAACGAGCGCGCCATCGGCGTCTTCCGAAGCGCGCTCGACGCACGACCGGGCGCGGCGATCGGCGGACATTCGTATGGTGGCCGGATGGCGAGCCTCCTCGCCGCGCGACAGCCCGTGCACGCGCTCGTGCTCCTCAGCTATCCACTCCATCGACCGGGCCATCCTGACGAATTGCGCACCGAGCATTGGCCGCGCATCGAATGCCCGGTCCTCCTGCTGTCCGGGGATCGCGACCCGTTCGCGACCATCGACCTCCTGCGCAGTGAGGTGAAGTCGCTGCATGACCCGGAGCTGGTGATCTACCCGGGCCTCCGCCACGGTCTTCTCTCCGTTCGCGTGGATGCGGCCGCGCGGATCGCGGCGTTCCTTATCAGCCGCGCCTTCTAAACGCGGAAGACGCGGCGGACCTCGCCAAGACCCTCACCGAGAGCGTCGATCTCCTCGTGCGTCGTGTAGAGGTACACCGAAGCGCGTGCCATCGACGGCACGTCGTAGCGGGCCATGAGCGGCTGCGCGCAGTGGTGTCCGGCGCGAACCGCGATGCCGCGGCGATCCAGGATGGTGCCCACGTCGTGCGCATGCACGTCGGCGAGGTTGAAGCTCACCACACCGCCTCGTGCCTCGAGGTCGCGCGGACCGAAGATCGTGATATCGCCAACTTCGTCCAGAACATCGAGGAGGTGGCGGGTCAGCGACATCTCATGCGCGTGGATGCGATCGCGACCGATGGCGTCGATGTAGTCGCAGGCGGCGGAGAGACCGACTGCGCCGGCGACGTCGGGCGTGCCCGCCTCGAACTTGTGCGGCACCGTGTTCCAGGTGGTTCGCTCGAGCGTGACCCTGCTGATCATGCTCCCGCCGGCGAGGAACGGAGGCATGCGCTCGAGCAGCTCGGGACGCGCCCACAGCACGCCGATGCCCATGGGTCCGCACATCTTGTGGCCGCTGAACGCGATGAAGTCGCAGTCGAGATCGCGTGCCGAGAAGCTCATGTGCGGCACCGACTGAGCGGCGTCCAGGCAGACGACGGCGCCGGCGGCGTGGGCTCGCTCGGTGATCATGCGGATATCGTTGACGGTGCCGAGCACGTTGGACTGGTGCCCGATCGCGACCAGGCGCGTCGGCTCGGCAAGCAGCTCGTCGAGCGTGCTGAGGTCGAGGCGTCCGTCCTCGTCGACGTCGATCGATGCCAGCTGCAGCCCGCGCCGCTCCGCGGCCAGCTGCCACGGGACGAGGTTGCTGTGGTGCTCCATGACCGTGACCACGATGCGGTCCCCCGGCTGGAGCAGTTGCGTGGCGTATGAGTAGGCGACCAGGTTGATCGCCTCGGTGGTGTTGCGAACGAAGACCACGCCCTCTGCCGGCGCATCGATGAATGCCGCGACCCGTGCTCGAGCACGCTCGAAGGCGTCCGTCGCCTCATTGCCGAGCGTGTGCACGCCGCGATGCACGTTGGCGTTGCTGCTCGCGTAGTACGCGTCGATGGCGTCCACGACCGCGTGCGGCTTCTGCGACGTCGCCGCCGAGTCGAGATACACCAGGGGGTGGCCCCCGACCTCGCGCTGCAGGATCGGAAAGTCGGTACGGATGCGGGCGACGTCGAGCCCGGGCTCGGTGGCTATCGGTGCGCTCACTGCGCGGTGACCTCGTCGGCGAGCGCCACCCGGATCAACCCGTCGCCGGTGGTCTCGATGCGATGCACGCGCACCGGCTCGACGGCCGGCAGTGAGCGCGGCTCGCCGGTGCGCAGATCGAAGCTCGAGCCGTGCAGCGGGCATTCGATGACACATCGATCGATGTCGAGGTCGCCTTCGCTCAGGGATGCCTCGGCGTGGCTGCAGGTGTCATCGAGGGCGTAGAAGGTGCCCTCGACGTTGAAGATCGCCACCGGCGTGTCGTCGATCTCGACCCGGGCGGCGCATCCCGGCGGGATGTCACCGATCTTCGCGACGTCGACCCACCCGTCGCTCATGACGCTTCCGCCGCGACCCCGGTCACGGATCCACCGGCGATCTCCGCGTCGAGCAGCGTCCCGGCGAGCTCGGCGAACCCGCGGTGCGGGACCCGGTCGAGGACGTCGTCCATGAAGCCGCGGACGATCAGCGCGCTCGCCTCCTCNNTCGTTGGCGCGGATCTCGAGCCGCGGGATCGAGTCGGCCTTGGCGCCCTGGCTGAGCAGGAGGTTGCGGTTGGCGACGTAGCCGTCAGCGTGAACCGCCGTCGGGGCGACGTCGATCATGCCGCCGTACACCGAGCGTGCATGGTCGCGAACGGCCACTTTGAGCAGCAGGTTGCTCCGAGTCTCCGGACCGACATGCGCCTGGAGTGACTGGTGATCGAAATGCTGGGTGCCGTCACCGAAACAGATACCGAGCACGTCGGCTTCGCTGCCGACACCTTCGAGCAACACCTCCCACCAGACCTTCTGGAGGCGGGCGCCGAGGGTGACACCCATGAAGCGGAGCTTCGCGTTGGCGTCGAGCACCGCGCGCTGCAGGCCGATGTGCCAGACGCCCTCACCCCACTGCTGCACGGTGTTGTAGTCGAGTCGTGCATCGCGAGCCGCCGAGAGGATCACCATGGCGTCGCTGAGCAGCGCTGCCGGTCCGGTCGGTGACGCGTAGGTGTCGATGACCGTGAGGGCCGCCCCCTCGTCGAGGACGACCACCGTGGAGGGGAAGACCGCGTGGCCGTCGCCGCCGGCCGGGTGGGCGATCCAGACCGGGACCAGCGCCTCGACCCCGCGCGGGACGTACACGAAGACGCCGCCTCGCCACAACGCGTTCCAGAGCGCGACGAACTTCGACTCGTCGGCGCGAACCGAGGAGAACGCGCGCTGCACCAGCTCGGGGTGCACCCGCGCCGCCTCCTCGAGCGTGGTGATGATGATTCCCTGCGCGTGGAGCGTGTCCGCTCCCTCGATCGGTGCAGCGACCGGCGAGTCGATCGCGAACGCGGCGGTGGGTGCCGCTCCGTCTCGCTGGGCGCGCATCGCATCCACGACGGCGGCATCGACACGGTCGATGGGCGTGAAACGCTCCGGATGGAGTGCGGCGATATCGGTGCGCCGCCAGTCCTCATCGCGTTGCGAGGAGGGCATGGGAATCGCCTCGTACGCGTCCCACGCGATGCGGCGGCGCGCCGCGAGCCACGCCGGTGATGCCTCAGCCCGCGCTGCCGCGACCTCTTGCCCGAGCGCCGCTGCGGGCGAATCGGTCAGCGGGGTCGTCACCCGATCGCGCCCTCCATGGAGAGGGCGAGCAGACGGTTGAGCTCGACCGCGTACTCCATCGGCAACTCCTTGACGAAGGGCTCGAAGAATCCGTTGACGATCAACGCTGTCGCGTCCTGCTCGGTGATGCCGCGCGAGGTCAGGTAGAAGATCTGATCCTCGCCGACCTTGCTGACGCTCGCCTCGTGTCCGATGGTCACGTCGGGGTTGTCGATGTCCATGTACGGATAGGTGTCGCTCCGCGACTCCTCGTCGAGGAGCAACGCGTCGCAGCGGACGCTGACCTTGACGTTGTGGGCCTTGGGAAGGACCTTGATATGACCGCGGTATGAGGTGCGGCCCGTGCCCTTGCTGATCGAGCGCGACACGATGTTGCTCGTGGTGTTCGGGGCGACGTGAATCGCCTTGCTGCCCGCGTCCTGGTGCTGGCCGTTGCCTGCGAACGCGGCGCTCATCACCTCGGCGTGAGCGCCCTCGCCCATCAGGTACACCGACGGGTACTTCATGGTGACCTTGGAGCCGAGGTTGCCGTCGATCCACTCGACGGTCGCGTTCTCGTTGGCGATGGCCCGCTTGGTGACCAGGTTGTAGACGTTGTCCGACCAGTTCTGGATCGTCGTGTAGCGGATCTTTGCGCCCTTGTGCGCGATCAGCTCCACCACCGCGCTGTGCAGCGAGTCGCTGGAGTAGTTGGGCGCCGTGCACCCCTCGATGTAATGAACCGACGAACCCTCGTCGGCGATGATCAGGGTCCGCTCGAACTGGCCCATGTTGTCGCTGTTGATCCGGAAGTAGGCCTGCAGGGGAATGTCCACCTTGACGCCCTTCGGGACGTAGACGAACGATCCGCCCGACCACACCGCGCTGTTGAGCGCCGCGAACTTGTTGTCGTTCGGGGGGATGACGGTGCCGAAGTACTTGCGGAAGAGCTCCTCGTGCTCACGCAGTCCGGTGTCGCAGTCGCTGAAGAGCACGCCCTGCTTCTCGAGGTCCTCGCGAATGCTGTGGTAGACGACCTCGGAGTCGTACTGCGCACTGACTCCGGCGAGGAACTGGCGCTCCGCCTGCGGAATGCCGAGTCGGTCGAAGGTCTGCTTGATCGAGTCGGGGACGTCATCCCACGACCGGCTCATCTCCTCGACGGGCTTGACGTAGTAGTAGATGTTCTCGAAGTCGAGCCCTGAGAGGTCCGCGCCCCAGGTCGGCATCGGCCGCTTGCGGAAGTGGTCGAGCGCCTTGAGACGGAATTTCAGCATCCACTCGGGTTCGTCCTTGTGCTGCGAGATCGACGCAACGACCTCGGGCGAGAGACCTTTCGCCGTGCGGAAGACGGAAACGTCGATGTCGGAGAAGCCGAACTGGTAGTCCTTGGTCAGCTCTTTTGCCTGAATCGCCATCGCGAATCTCCCTTACGCGGTGGCGGCGACGGCCGTCCCGAGAATTGGTTCGTAGCCCTCGCGCTCGATCTGTCGCGCCAGGTCCGCCCCGCCGGAGGTGACCACGCGCCCGTCATGAAGGACGTGCACGCGATCAGGGTGAAGGTGTTCGAGGATGCGCGGGTAATGGGTGATCACGAGCACACCCATGTCGGGCCCGCAGAGGCGCATGACGCCGTCGGCAACCGTACGAAGGGCGTCGACGTCGAGACCCGAGTCGGTCTCGTCGAGGATCGCGAGCTTGGGGCGCAGCATGGCCAGCTGGAGGATCTCCATGCGCTTCTTCTCGCCACCCGAGAAGCCGTCGTTGATGTAGCGCGAGCGGAAGCTCTCGTCGATCTTGAGCTCCTTCATCTCGGTGCTGAGACGGTTCAGGAACTCGCGTGCCGGCATCTCCTTCCCCTGGGCGCGCAGTGCTGCGCGGAGGAAGTTCACGGTGCTGACGCCGGGAATCGCGGTCGGGTACTGGAAGCAGAGGAACAGGCCCAGACGTGCCCGGGCATCGGCCGTCAGCGGCAGCAGATCCTCGCCGCCGAAGGTCACCGACCCGCCGGTGACCACGTACTTGGGATGACCCATGAGGGTGTACGCGAGCGTGCTCTTGCCCGAGCCGTTCGGACCCATGAGAGCATGGATCTCGCCCTGCGCAACCTGAAGGTCGACGCCTTTCAGGATCTCCTTGCCCTCCACGGTCGCGCGGAGCCCGGAGATCGAGAGAACCTCCTGGCTCACGGGCAGAGCTCCTCGGAAGCCGGTGCCATCGAGTCGATCAGCGACTGATCGGCCACCAGCTCAGCGAGCGTGGTCTGACTCAGCACCGCGTCGATGCTCTGCTTGAGGCGCATCCAGAGGCCGCGCGACGCGCACTCGCCCTCACGCTGGCAGGTGCCGGTCACGTAGCCATGGGACACGCATTCCACAGGAGACACCTCACCCTCGATGACGGTCACCACGTCGAGGACGCTGATCTGGTCCGCCGCCCGAGTGAGCGAGTACCCGCCGTGCACGCCGCGGGTGCTCTCGACGAGGCCGCCACGGCGCAGCTGCGAGGCGAGCTGCTCGAGGTAGGCGAGGGGCAGGTGCTCGACGCGAGCCACCTCGGCGATGCTCAGGGGACCGGCGCCATATGCCTTGGCGAACTCGGTCATCATGCGCAGGCCGTAGTGAGCCTTGGAGCTCACCCGCATCGAGAACGAGGCGGCGGGCGGTGCGTTGGGATCGGAGGTGTGCCGGTGGGAGGCGCCCCGCGCCGTATTCGAGAGAATCCCGACTGTCATGGTCAGAATTATACCCGACCCGCTCGCCGCCTGAAGGCTAGCGACCATGGCTGCGATATTCTCGGCGAGCGCCGATGCCATTCCCCCTCGCTCGATTCACGATCTTCCTGACGGTTTCGGCTGCCCTGGTCACGGCCTGCGGCGAATTGACGATCTCGACCTCTCCGACCCCGATCCCGCTGACACCGGCTCAGATCCAGGCCCGCTACGCGGCTGCCGCCGCCCGATACAACCAGGCTGAGGCCCTGGTCGCCGCCACCGAGAACACCTCGTGTGACGCCATCAGCGCTGTGGTGTCGCTCGGCGGCTGTCAGACGGCCTTGAGCACCCAGCGACAGCTGACCATCGCCTACGACAACGCGCTTCGGGCCATTTCCTTCAGCCAGACGGCCACCACTGACGTCTCGCACCTCCTCGGCGACGATGCCGCCATCGAGAAGCTCCTCGAACAGGCTGCGACCGCCGCGGCAATCGGGGACATCGCCATCCTTCAGCAGCAGGTCATCCCGCTGCTGGCCACGGCGGCGACCGACGCATCCGCGCTGCGATCGGCGATCGGCCTGCCGGCGGCTGCCTGACCGGCGGGTCAGCCGCCCACGCCGGCCGGGTGGGCTCCGGCTCGGTCCCGGATCCGTGCCACGGCGCCGGCGATCACCGCGGCGGCCGCGTCGACTTCCGCGGGCGTGGTCGAGCGCCCGGTGGTGCAGCGCAGGGCCGCGGCAGCGAGCTCGTCCGGGTAGCCCATCGCTCTGAGCACGTGCGACGGCAGCGGCGCCCCGCTCGCGCAGGCGGATCCGGCGGACGCTTCGACGCCATCCATGTCGAGGGCGGTGAGGAGCACGTCGCTCCGCGCTCCGGCAATCGCGAAGGTGGCAAAGCCGGCAGCCTTGCGCGCGCCGGACGCGGTCACGATCGCCCCGGGAACCTGCGCTTCGACCGCGGCGATCAGGCGATCGCAGAGCGCGGTCTGGCGCTCCGCCTCCTTGGGGCGGACCCGCTCCGCCAGCTCCGCGGCGGCTGCGAACCCGACGATTCCCGCGACGTTCTCGGTGGCGCTCCTGCGGTTGCGCTCCTGCCCGCCGCCGGTGTTCTGAGCGGCGAGTGCGACGCCGTGGCGGACCCAGAGCGCGCCGACCCCCTTGGGGCCGTAGATCTTGTGCGCGGACAGGGAGAGCAGGTCGACGCCCAGGGCGCCGGGATCGAGCGGGATCCGTCCGAGGCCTTGCACCGCGTCGGTATGGACCAGGGTCGCCGGGTTGCGCCGGTGCACCGCCTCAGCGATCGCGGCCACGTCCTGGACGGCGCCCGTCTCGTTATTGACGGCCATGACCGAAACCAGCACGGTCTCGGCGGTGACCGCCGCGGCCACCGATCCCGGGCTGATCCGGCAGTCGCTATCGCAGCCGGCGACGGTGAGCGTCGCCGCACCGGTGGCCTCGAGATGACGCGCGGTCTCGAGGACGGCGTCGTGCTCGACCGCGCTCACCACCAGGTGACGTCCGCGTTCCGGGCCCCAGCGCTCGAGCACGCCGCGAATCGCCAGGTTGTCCGCCTCGGTGCCGGACCCCGTGAAGATGATCTCGCGCTGCGCGCATCCGAGCACGGCGGCGATCCGGTCCCGGGCCGCGTCGACCGCCGCGCGCGCCACCCGCCCTGACCCGTGCACCGACGAGGGGTTCCCCTGAGTTATCGTCAAGTACGGCAACATCTCGTCGAGCACCTGGCGGGCCACGGGGGTAGTCGCCGCGTGGTCGAGATGGATGCGGGTCACACCGGCGTCGCGGTCGCGCTCCGCACCCGCTCGATGACCGCATCGGTGAAATCGGTGGTCGAGGCCTGGCCGCCCAGGTCGGAGGTGGAGATCCCCGCACGGAGCGTCTCGAAAAGCGCCCCGCGGATCACCGTGGACGCGCGGCGGCAGCGGGCGTCCGGGACGAACCCGATCANNTGTTCCAGCAAGGCCGCTGCGGCCAGGATCATGGCCATGGGGTTGGCGACGTTCTTCCCCTCGAGGCTCGGGGCGGTCCCGTGGGGCGCCTCGGCCATCACCACCGACGGCACCAGCGAGTCGTCACCGAAGCCCAGGAGCAACGACTCGGCGCCGGCGATGCTGCCGAAGAGCGGCAGCACCAGGTCGCTCAGGCAATCCCCGTCCCGGTTCAGCGCCGGGATGACCAGTGCGTCACCGGCGCGGCTGAAGAGCAGCGCATAGGTTGCGTCGATCAGCTGGGGTTCGTAGTCGACCTCGGGATGACGGTCCGCGGCGGCATCGAGCTCCTCCTTGAACATGCCCTCGTAGACCCTCGACACCGTGAACTTGGGGCCGCCGAAAACCCGGGCGCGAGTGCGCCCCGCGTGCACGAAGGCGAACTCAGCGACCGCCCTGCAGGTGGCGCGCGAGATGTGCTCGGTGCGGTATGCGACCTCATCACCGTCGCTCTGCTCACGCCACTCCTTGGCGTTGTAGGCGTCGTCGACGGCCATGCGCACGATGCTGATCGGGGCGCTGACACCGGCGATCCCTGCCACGCCGGGGATGCGCCGCCCGGTGCGCAGGATGACGCGCCCTCCGACCCGCTCCCGCAGCAGCGCGTTGGGACTGCCGACATCGGACCGATCCGTCGGGGTCACCGTCGCCGCCTTCAGGCCGAAGCCGGCGGCACGCATCGCCTCAGCAGCCTCGATGACCACGTCGTTTGCGGTCTCGCGGCGATGTGCAAGCGAGAGATCGAACGTCTGCAACTCCAGCTCGACGCCGATCACGTCCGGGTGCATCACCCGAAGCGCCTCGTCGAGCAACTCCTGTCCGGTCTGGTCGCCGCGCAGGACGACAATCGTGGTCACCGCCAAAGCGTACGTCTCCACCCGGAGGCGGCGACCGATGGGTGCGATGGCATCATCGCCGCGTGCCGAACTCGGTGACCTCGCGAGACGACGAGCAGGAGCGCCGCCCGGGCGCGGTGCTGTTCGTGTACACATGGGACCTCGCCCTGGCGATCCTCGCCCTCTTCGGTGCACTCGCATCGTTCGCGGGCGGCGTCGCCACCAGCACGGGGGGCACCGCGTCGCTCCCGCTCGCGGTCCAGATCATCGCCGGGGTGTCGGCGGCCTGCTTTGCCGCGACGCTGATCATCATCGCCTCGCTGCTCACCAGGAAGCAGGCCTGGATCCGGTTGACCCAGATCGGAACCCTTGCCACCGCAATCGCGCTCGCGGCCATATCGGTGGTGGTCGGCGCGATCGTCGGGAACGGCGTGGACGTGGCCGGGTTGATCGTCACCCTGATCTTCCTGCTGCTCGACGCCCTCGCGATCGTGATCATGACCGAGCGCCGGGCGGTGAGCTTTTACGATCAGACCGCGGGCGTCCCGGTCTACGTCTGGGCAACCCTGGCGGTGTGGATCGGCGGCCAGCTGATGATCATCGTGGTCTCGGCCCTCGCGCACTGACGCGCTGCGCTCACCGGCAATCAGATGTAGGTCAGCAGGTCCTCGACGATCTCCACCAGGTCGTCGTTGCGCACCGGTTTCATCATCACCGACGCGGCACCGAGCTGCTGCGCACGCTCGCGCGCACCGACATCGCCCGCCGCGGTCAGGATCACGACACCCGCACGCGGGTGCTCCGCGGCAAAACGGATCGCCTGGAAGAGCTCCAGCCCGTCGGTGTCCAGCGTGGCGTCCAGGATGAGGACGTCCGGCTGGAAGCTCGAGAGCTCGCCACGCACCTCGCGAACCGCTCGTGCCCAGTGCACATCGTGTCCCAGCAACGTGAATCGATTGATGATCTGCTGGGCGACGGCGGCCTCATCCTCGGCGATCAGGATGCGGGCGCGGGCTGGCGGCATGACCGCGCATCGTAGGGAAACGGCCCGTCCGCGTGCCGGCCCTCATGGCGGTGATCCAGCCGCGTACACTTGCGCCGGCGATGCCGCTGCCACCCCACATCCTGATCGGCACCGAGCGTCCCCGGCGGGGCCGTTTCGAAGGTAGCCGATTCTCTCGCTGGCTGCACCGTCCTGATCGCCGCCGCACCGCGGTGGCGGCGCCTCCGGCCGCTGCACCCCCGACCCCGAGGGTCACGCAGACGGACGCCGGAACGCGTGCGTTCTGGGCCGGCAGCGAGACCGCCAACGTCACCTCGCGGCGCGCCGCCGCCCTGGTCGACGCGCACGAGCGGGGCCGCGCGCCGCTCGGCAGCCGGCCTCCGGGAAACCCCGCGTTCAGCGAGGCGCTCTTCGTCGAGCTGATGCGCGCGAACCAGTACCGCCGCGCCTTTTCGCTGCTCAGCGAGGACTGTCAGCTCAGCTGGGGCTCACCCGAGGCCTTCGCGGAGGCGCAGGGTGCCTCGGCGATGCGCCGCCTCCACGGCGTCAGCGTCAAAGAGGTCCGCTATCTGCCGGAGTGGACCGAGACCTCCCGAGGCCGGACGTACCACGATGTGGCCGAGCTCGACGTCGAGTACGAGGTCGGCGACCCGGAGCCGGTGGCGAGGATCCGCAGGGTGGTGCACCTGGTCCCGGGCGGTGGCCGCTGGCGGTCGATCTGCTACCCCATGTAACAGCAGTCAACCGAACTTCGCAGCCTCAGCCGCGCGTGGGACAATCCCCGGATGCACGCCGCAGCGTCACGCTCTCAGCCGGGTCCGATGGAGCGTACGTGCCTGGAAATCGCTCGCGTCGAACGTGAGGCCGCGTTCCGCCGCGAGCGGATCTCGCGAACCCGGCTCCGGGTGCGGGAGGCCGACGTGCTCATCGATCTCATCGAGGAATGCCGTCTGCGGTCATTCCGGCTGATCCCCGCATCGCTCTGGAGCGCGGTGGTCCGCGCCGTGGGCGCGGTGGACCCGGGGCTGCGCGACCGCCTCGGGATCGATCGCGACCCCAACCACGTGGCCGACATTCTGTTCGAGGCCCAGGAGGTGCTCCTCACGCGCTCGCTCGAGTCGCGCCGCCCGAGGCTCGCCCCGATCATCCCGCTCTTCGGCGGCCGAAACCGCACCGCGGCGGCGGGCTGAGCCCAGTCCCCACGTGACCTGGGAGGTCGCGGTCGCCGGCACGCTGCACAGCGACGACATCAGCACCCCCGCGGGGAGGCGCGACGTGCTCGGCGGATCCGCGGTGTATTTCCCCCTCGCCGCCGCCCGATACGCCTCGGTCCACGTCAACGGCATCGTTGGCTCCGACACCGCCGCCGAGTATCGTCGCATCCTCTCCGACCCCAACATCGACCTCGAGGGGATGGTGGTCAGCGAGACGCCGACGTTTCGATGGCACGCGGTGCACGATTTCGAGCGCTGGACCACCTCCGAGGAGTCGTCGGAACCCGGCTGCGACCCGGAATGGCAGCCGGTGCTGACCGAACGCTCACGCCGTGCGCAGGTCCTCTTTGTCGGCAGCATGGACCCGAGCCTGCAGAGAACCGTGATCGATCAATCCAGCGCAGAGCTGATCGGCGCCGACTCGATGACCGTCTTCATCGAGGATCGGCCGGGTGAGGTCCGATCCGTCATCGAGCGGGTCGACGTGCTCTTTCTCACCGTGGCCGAGCTGGCGGCGCTCACCGGCTCGGACGGCTCACGAGAGGCGGCCGCCGCGCTCTGCGGCACCGGCCGGATTCGAGCTGTGGTGGTGAAAGGCGGACCGCTCGGCGCCGTCTGCGTCACTGCCATGGGCGCCGTGGAGCTCCCCGCCGCCCCGGTCGGCAGAGTTGTCGACCCGACCGGCGCGGGGGACGCGCTTGCCGGTGGATTCCTCGGGTACCTCGCGCACGTCGAGCGTGCGGATGAGCCGGCGTTCGGCGCGGCGCTCGCCGAAGGCATCACGTGCGCCGCCGACGCCATCGTCGAGTTCGGGACCGACGGGCTTCGCCGGACCCGCGCCGTATGATCGCGGGCTAATGGCTCAGCGGGCGCGCGACCTCGGGACCCCGATCGACCGGAACCTTGCGCTCGAGCTGGTCCGGGTCACCGAGGGAGCGGCGATGGCCGCGGCGCGGCACATGGGGCGCAACCAGAAGGAGCTGGCCGACCAGGCCGCTGTGGATTCGATGCGCCGGAGCCTCGGGTTCGTCGACATGGACGGTGTCGTGGTCATCGGCGAGGGCGAGAAGGACGAGGCCCCGATGCTCTACATCGGCGAGCAGGTCGGCAACGGCAACCCGCCCGCGGTCGACGTCGCCGTCGACCCGATCGACGGCACCCGGCTGGTGGCCCGAGGCATCCCCGGCGGCATCGCGACGGTCGCGCTCGCCGAGCGGGGCTCCATGTTCCACACCCATCTCCACTACATGGAGAAGCTGATCGTCGGCCCGGCCGCCGCCAAGGTGATCGACATCACGGCCCCGGTGGCGCACAACCTCAAACGGATCGCCAGGGCGGAGGATCGCCGCGTCGAGGACCTGACCGTGGTGGTGCTCGACCGTGAACGCCACGAGACCCTGCTCGAGGAGATCCGCTCGGCGGGCGCGAGGGTGAAGCTGATCATGGACGGCGATGTCGCCGCCGGCCTGATGGCGGCCATGGAGCACCGCACCGGCATCGACGTGCTCATGGGCATCGGCGGTGCTCCGGAGGCCGTGCTCGCCGCCTGCGGCATCAAGTGCATCGGTGGCGGCATGCAGGCGCGGATCTGGGTCGGCGAGGCCGAGCGCGGCGTGCAGGAGCGCGAGGGCAAGCACGCCGGCGATGTGCTCGAGCTCGACGACCTCGTCTCCGGCGACAACGTGTTCTTTGCCGCAACCGGGATCACCAGCGGCGAGCTCCTCGAGGGGGTCCGATTCCTCGGGGAGGACCGGTGTCACACCCAGAGCCTGGTGATGCGGAGCTACTCGGGGACCGCTCGCTATATCGAGGCCGAGCACAACCTCGCGAAGTTGCGCCGCCGCCGCGACCCGGTCGAGCTTGCGTCGAAGGGAGAGGCCCGCCCAAATCCAGGAAGCTGAAACCCGCTCCATCAAGGGCACGTTCAGGCCGAAGTGCCAGAATCGGAGCGCGGTATGAAGGTACGAATCCGCCCGAGCACGAACCTCATGCGCTGGTTCACGCCGGGGCTTCACGTCAAACGCTGGTTGCTCCTCCTGTTCGTGGCGATCGTGATGATCAGCCTCGCGGCGGGCTACATCCTGCGCGACCTCTACAGCGCATCCATCGTTTTCCCCTCGTGGGTGGGGGACCTCACCCTCCAGTTCCTGCCGCGTCTCGTCCGTGCGCTGCTCTTCGCGCTTGCGGGCGTCGGCCTCATCGCCCTGAGCTTCTACAAGCTCGGGCAGTCGATCCTCGGACCATTCCTGCCCGGGCACGGCAGCACCGACCGAGGGCTCGCCGAACAGCTCTTCAAGTTCCGCTCGCTGGCCAAGGGCCCCCGGCTGGTCGCCATCGGCGGTGGCACCGGCCTCTCGTCACTGCTCAGGGGTGTGAAGAAGTACACCGGGAACATCGTCGCGATCGTCACCGTCGCCGATGACGGCGGCTCCAGCGGCCGGCTTCGCGAGGAATACCGCGTGCTCCCACCGGGAGACATCCGCCAGTGCCTGACCGCGCTCGCCGAGACCGAGCCCCTGATGACCGAGCTGTTCCAGTACCGGTTCGGCGGCGAGGGAGCGCTCGCAGGGCACTCGTTCGGCAACCTGTTCATCACCGCCATGGCGGAGATCACCGGCGACTTCGAGCACGCCATCCGTGAATCCGGCCGGGTCCTCGCGGTGCGCGGTCAGATCGTTCCGTCGACCCTTCACGACGTCGTCCTCTGCGCCACCGCGGGCAGCGAGGTGCGTGTCGGTGAATCGAAGGTGCCCTATGGAGTCGACCACATCGACCGCGTGTTCCTCGAGCCTCCCGATGCGCAGATCAACCCCGAGGCCGAGAACGCAATCCTCGCGGCCGAGCTGATCATCGTCGGGCCGGGGTCGCTGTACACGTCGATCCTGCCCAACCTGCTGATCGAGGGGATGGTCGAGGCGCTGCGCGCCAGCCCGGCGGTTAAGGTCTACGTCTGCAATATCGCCGGTCAACCCGGCGAGACCATGGGATTCTCGGTGAGCGAGCACCTCAAGACCATCGAGGACCACGTCGGTGTGACTCTGTTCGACTACGTGATCGTCAACAGCAACACCGGGCTCCCGCTGCCGCCGTCAGCGGTGGAGGCGGGCGTCACCCGGGTCGGGTTCGACCGCGACCAGGCAACGCTTCAGCCGGTCAACTACATCCTCGCCGACGTGGCCTCGTCGCAGATCTCCACCCACCACGACCCGGAGAAACTCTCCAAGGTGATCATGAAGAGGATCTGGCGCTAGCGATTCCGGCCCGGCAGCATCAGTACAGCAGGTCGTGGCGGACGCGAAAGGCCCACTGATGCGCGGCGCGCTCCGCGACCGCGTTCCACGCGGCAAAACGGCGCCGGCGTATGGGGAGATCCCACGTGCCGACGTATTCGGTGATCCGCTCGCTGAACCCCGACTTGAATCGATACAGGCCATAGAGGGGGTGCGCGGGGTTGAGCTCTGAGGCCGGCGGTACCGCCACCAGGTCATAGGCTTCGACCCCCCGCGCCCTGAGCCAGCGCATCACCTCCCATTGCAGGAGATGCGGGGCCATCACCGCGGCGTGCTCCTTGGTCGAGCCGCCGTCCTTGTACCAGGCCTTCCTGCCGATGTAGGTCGCGAAAACGCCGGCCAGCACCTCGCCGTCGAG
>PKWB01000088.1:5841-21608 GCA_003131685.1 Candidatus Dormiibacterota bacterium | reverse complement strand
AGGTCGACGATGATCGTCGCCCTGCTGATCTGCACGTCGTGACGCGACTTCTCGAGTCCCATGCGTCGCAGCGCCGAAGTTGCCGCGTCGCTCTGCTCAATCTCGGGCTCGACCTTGATCGCGAACGCGTGATCCGCGGTGGCACGGAGCCCGTCGAGGACCGCCGGCAACTGCGCGACGTCGGCAACGCCCGGACCCTTGGGCACGTACCCGAGGACGCCAAGTCCTGGCACGGAATGGCGCAGGACGAGCACCGCGAGCTGCGGTGCCTGGTCCGACAGCAGGTAGCGAGGCGCCCATCGATGCGAGCGTTTGAACTCACCCCACGCTCGTGTCTGGAGGATCTGTCCGCCATCCGGATTCCGGACCACGAAATCGTCCCAGCGGCCGAGCTCCTGTGGAGTGGCGCGTCTCATCGTCCCAGGCGCCTCGCAGTCCGATACAGGCTGTAGCGCAGCGATCGGACGCCCAGGTCCCACGTTCCGGCGCGCTCGATGGCGACGCCACCGAAGGACCGCTTGAACTGCGAAAACCCATCCCACGGGTGCGGAGGGGCCCCTGGTGCTGGCTCGCGACCGGGCGCCACGCCCCAGAAATCGAAGCGCGTGGCGCCCATCTCGCGTGCATCAAGGATCATCCGCCACACCAGCGGAGCCGCCGCCTGCAGCTTGCGACCTGTTTCCGGGTCGGACACGGCGTGTGCGTAGTACCTGGTGCCGGCGAAGTCGAAGCACAGCGCGGCTGCCACCGGCGCGTCGCCCGCCTCCGCGATGTAGAGCGCGGCCGCTCCCTCCGGCATCAGTGTGCGAGCCACAGCGCGGTGATACGCCTGCGCCTGGCCACGAAATCGCCCGGCGGCCGCGGTGCGCTCCTGGAGGCCGAGGAAGACCTCGATGTCATCGGGATCGGCGCTCATCCTGAAACTGAGCCCGCGTCGCGGCGCTGCATTGATCGCGCCTCGATGCCCGGCGCTCAAGCCGCGACGCAGCGCTGCCTCGTCGGGCGTGATGTCGAGCATCCACGTCCAGCGCGGCTGAATCGCTCTGCTCGGATGGGCGCCGGCGGCGATCACCACGGGCAGAGCCACGTCCCCGGCGGGCTCGGCGCGGACGAAGTCGAGAGCCCGCTCGCGAGCCGCATCGACCGCCTGCGCGATCGCATGGGTCAGTGCATCGGCCGAAATCGCTGTGGGGCCATGGGGCAGGTACACATAGCGAGGGAAGCGACCCGCGCGTATTGCCCCTGCCCACATCCACTGCTCACCGCGTGCCCAGATGACGTCATGTCCGAGGGCGGTCTGGACACGCTGCCACAGGGTGCTCTGCAGGAAATGGCCGCCCATGCGCTGCAGCGCGAAGTCCCACTCCGCAGCTGCGACGCCGGCGTGCGCCGACGACACGCTGTGCGACGCTAGCACAGCGACCGACACGATCGATGTTGAGAAAGCACCACGCTTTTCCTTACACTGGCGCCCGTTTCCCCGTCAGACTCTTGGAGAGAACGCATGGCCACAGTCGTCACACGCGATGTGCTCGCAAAGCAACTCGCAGATCGTGCAGAAATCACTGTCACCGCCGCACGCGATGAGGTGCGCTGGTTCTTCGACACGATCGCGCAGTCGTTGGAAAAGGGCGACGAGGTTCGCATCCACGGCTTCGGCAACTTCAAGACCGCACAGCGCGCAGCGCGTCTCGGTCGCAACCCGCGCACGGGCGAGGCGGTCAAGGTGCCGGCCCGTCGAGTGGTGCGTTTTTCCGCGAGCACCTCGCTCTCGAGCGCTGTCAAGGGCGCACGCGGCGCACGCCGGGCCAAGGCCTGATCGGTCAGGCCTCCTGACATGACGCCGCCGGCGGGGCGTCGCACTCCTGGATAAGCACCCACGCATGCTACGGGCAGTGGCGCGTAGACAAGCCTGATGGCTGGGAGTCGGCGGACGCCGTGGGTGTGGATCGTGTTCTTCGCCGCGATCGGCGCAATGCTGATCACGGCGGCGACGTTCGTGACGGTGCGGCTGACAGCGCAGCCGCCCGGGGCCATCGTGAGCATCCATGCGCCTGCGAGCCTGCTCGTGGATGGGACCGCGGCGCCGCCGATTCCCGTGCCCGTGAAGGGAAGCTTCGCGCTCGCGACCAGCCTGAGCGGGATGGTCGCAAGCCGCGACGCAACCGCCGTGCGGCCGATCGGGTCGGTGGCGAAGGCGATGACCGCACTCGTCGTCCTCACCGCGCATCCGCTCGGTCTCACCGCGCAGGGGCCGTCGATCACCATGACCGGCGAGGACGTTCTCCTGTACCGGGAGGCCGTTGCCGCGGGCGGATCCAACCTTCCGGTGCGTGCGGGAGAGGTCCTCACCGAGCGCGATCTGCTCCTGGCGCTCCTGCTGCCGTCCGCGGACAACATCGCCGAATCACTCGCACTCTGGGTCTCGGGCAACCGGGCGGCGTTCATCGCCCGCCTGAACGCGACAGCCATGGCAATGGGTATGGACCACACCCACTTCGCCGATCCCAGTGGAATCGGCGTCGCGACGGAGTCAACCGCGCAGGATCTCGTGCAGCTGGCCCGCGCGGTGACCGCGAACGCCTCGCTGACCGCTTTGGTGGGGACCCGGCAGGCAACGCTGCCCGGCGGCACCGTCCTGCGGAACCTCGACATCCTGCTCGCGAAGCAGACCGGGTGGCTCGGAATCAAGACCGGGTGGACGGGCGCCGCTGGTGGATGCCTCCTCTTCGCCGCCAGGAAGCTGTATCCCCCCGGCCATGCGGTCAGCGTATGGGGCGCCGTACTCGGACAGCCGCGGCTGACCGCGGGGGACCCGGCGCACCCGGAGCTCGGCGAGGCGTTTGCGTCAGCCCAGAGCGCCACGAACACTGCGTTCAGTGGCTATGCGGCGGTTGATCTCGCCGCGCTGACGCCCGATGTCTCCGGCTCGATCACCACGCGGTGGGGTCCGGGGTCGTCGGTGGTGCTCGCCGAGCGCCCCTCTGACGTGATGCTCGTCCGTGCCGGCGCTGTGCTCCGGCTTCGCGTCACCATCGGGTCCCCGCGTGCACCGATCCTGTCCGGCGCCATGGTCGGGGAGATAACCGGCATGCTCGATGCGGACAGCGCGGTGACCTGGAAGGTGGTCAGCACCACCGATATCGCCGCCCCCTCACCGCTGTGGAAGCTGTTCTCCGGCTGAGAAAGCCTCGGGATTACCAGGCGGTGTCGGTTCGCTCGGCGGCGTCGTGCATGGCCGCAAGCACCTCTGGGTCGTGGCCGGCGAGGTCGGGCGCGATGCGAAGGCTCTCGACCCGCTCCTTTGCCGTGACCATCTCCAGCTCGTGGAGGCCAAGGGTCGTCCTGGTGGTGAGATGTCCCTTGTATGCGGCCAGCGGCGCGCGCCATTTCTGACGGAGTGCATGGGGCGACAACTCCCCGGCCTTGACGGTGAACCCGGCTCCGCCGCGCGCCGGAAAGAGCCGGAAGCGAAACGCGTTCCGTCCAGCCTTGGCGCATTGCTCGCAGCGGCCGTAACGCTCCTCAGGGATCTCCGGACGCTTCATGCAGACGCGGCACATCCCGCGAGGATAGAGCTCTGCTCACATCACCGGCGAGCCGCGTTGCGTTGACGAACACACTCACAGGTGAGTATATTTGTCCGTGTGAATGTCGAGGTGAGGGCCGTCGGTTTGCGGGCGATGCGTGACAAGCATCATCTGACCCAGCGCGAGCTTGCCCGTCGCCTGGGGGTCACCCAGAACTACATCCCGGCGCTCGAGGCGGGGACGCGCAACCCCGGTCCCAAGCTCCGCCAGTCGTTGATGCAGCTCTTCGGCTGTGACTTCGAGGATCTCTTCCAGGTCGTGATGGTCAACCCGGTCGACCATCACGAGCAGGTGCTGCGACCCGAGGGCGGCGTTCGCGGCGTCTGAGGCGCGGCGTGCCGCGTCCGCCGGAAGGCGCCCCGCCGTCGCGGATGTCATGCCTTCGTACAATCGCGCCGTGTCACGCACGCCGGATCTGCTCGTTCTCGAAGGGATGTCGTTCTACGGCTACCACGGCGAAACGCAGGCCGAGCGCACCCTCGGCAATCGCTTTTACGTCGATGTCGAGCTGCGCATGGACCTCGCCGCCGCAGGCCGGACCGACGACATCAATGACACGCTCGATTACTCGCGAGCCTTCGCCATGATCCGTGCGGTCGTCGAGGAAGAGCATTACAGCCTGATCGAGGCGATCGCGGCTCGGGTCGCCGAAACCCTGCTGGTGGAGCCGCGCGTCGACAGCGTCAAGGTCCGGGTGGGCAAGCAGCCACCGATCGCCGGCGCCATCGAGCGCTCCTCGGTGATCATCGAGCGATCCTCGAACCAGCCGGACGTGCAGCGGTGAGCGCAACCATCGTTGACGGGAGGGCGGTCGCGGCGGAGCTCCGTGCCGAGCTCGCCACCCACGTCACCGAGATGACCACCGCCGGGAACCCGCCGCCGTCGCTCGCCGTGGTGCTCTGCGGCGACGACCCCGCTTCGGCGATCTACGTGCGCAACAAGGGTCGCGCAGCCGAGCGCGCCGGAGTGCGCTTCACACTGCACAGGCCGCCCGCTGAGAGCACCACCGAGGAGCTGGTCGCGCTGGTCCGGTCGCTCGACGGCGATGACACCGTCGACGCGATCCTGGTCCAGCTACCCCTGCCCTCGCAGATCGATCCCGACGCGGTGGCGTCCTGCATCTCTCCGGAGAAGGATGCCGACGGCTTTCATCCGTACAACTTCGGGCGCCTCGCCGAGGGACATCCCGGTGTGGTCGCTCCGGGGACGCCGCTCGGGTGCATGGAGCTGCTCCGGCGCAGCGGCGTGACCCTGCGCGGCAGCCGCGCAGTGGTCGTCGGGCGCAGCGCGATCGTCGGCCGTCCCCTCGCGCTCATGCTCACCAACGCGGATTCCACCGTGACCATCTGCCACTCGAGGACGCGCGACCTGGCTGCGGTCTGCCATGAGGCCGACATCCTGGTTGCGGCCATCGGCCGGCCGCGCATGATCGACGCCTCGTTTGTCAAACCCGGCGCGTTCGTCATCGACGTTGGCACGACGCCGCAGGACGGCGTGGTGGTCGGCGATGTCGACCGCGATTCCGTGGAACCCGTCGCCGGCTGGCTCACGCCGGTGCCGGGTGGCGTCGGTCCGATGACCATCGCGATGCTGCTGCGCAACACCCTCGCGCTGGCGCGGGCACGGCGCGGGCTCCCGCAGGTCTGACCCGATGCCTTCGATGCGCATTCGCTGGAGCGAGCAGGAGGCGCGCAAGCCATACGCGCGCCCGTTCATGGTCACCTTCACCGGCGACGACGGCAGCGACGTCGGCAGCGTCGCCCTGAACGGTGCCGATCTCCTCTACTACACGCAGTTTCAGACCGCCGTGCTGTCGCTGGCGGGGGAGCTCTTTGTCGACCCGGCGGTCGAATCCGCATCGGATCCCCAGCGGGCCTGGTTGGACCGCGTCGCCGGGCTGATGCCGGCGGTCGGGCTGCTCGGGATCACCCCACGCTCGACCTTCGACGACAAACAGGGACGCGTGTTCCGGCTGGTCATCAACGCCGATGGCGGCCGCGCGGCAATCGTCGATGCGTCCGGGCTCCTCGAGTACCAGGAGCTGCAGGCGGTGCTCGCCCATCAGACGGGCGGCCTCTTCCGCGACCTCGCGGTCGAGGCGGTCGAGGACCCGGCAGACCGGCGGCGTGCCTGGATCGGAGCGCTGCGCCTGCTCATGAGCCGGCCGGATCCCGACGAGGCGATGAACGAGGCCTGGCACTGGGCGTGACCGCGACCGCCTACGCCCGGGCCGTGGCGGCCCTCGACTCGGTCGCATGGCGGGGCATCATGCCCGGGCTCGAACGTACCCGCGCGCTCCTCGCAGCGCTCGGCAACCCCCAGGTCGGCCTTCGAGGCGCGCTCGTCGCCGGCACCAACGGGAAGGGATCGGTGTGCGCCACCGTCGATTCAGTGTGTCGCGCCGCCGGGTACCGGTCGGTGCTGCTCACCAGCCCGCACCTCATCTCGTACTGCGAGCGGATCGTCCGCAACGGCTCGCCGATCAGCGAGACCGAGTTCGCGGCGCTCATCTCCCGCGTCTGGGAGGCAGCCGAGCCACTGCCGGGGGAGCTGCAGCCGACGGGGTTCGAAGTGCTGACGGCCGCGGGGATCCTGGCCGCGCGCGAGGCGGATGCCGAAGTGCTCGTCTGTGAGGTGGGCCTCGGCGGCAGGCTCGACAGCACCAACGTCCTCGATCTCGGGGTGGCCGTTGTCACCAATGTCGCGCTCGACCACCAGGACCTGCTCGGCGAGACGATCCCGGAGATAGCGCGCGAGAAGGCGGCGATCATCAAGCCCGGCAACCGAGCGGTGACGGGAGCGGCCGAGCCCGGGCTCAGCGAGGTCCGCGCGCGAGCTGCCCAGGTCGGTGCCACGCTGACCGTCGGGGCTGATGTGCCGTTCACCGGCAACTCGGCCGGGATGCGCGGCGTTGTCGTCGACAGCGTGTTCGATGGTCGTCCCATCGCGGTGCAGGCGCCGCTGCGCGGAGCGTTTCAGGTGGCCAACATCGCCACCGCGGTGGCGGTCTGCGACGCGCTGCGTGCGACCGGCTTCGCTCTCGACGCGGGCGCCGTGGCCCGCGGGTGCGCGACGGTGCGCTGGCCGGGACGCATGGACTGGATCGACGGCGACCCACCACTGCTCATCGACGGTGCCCACAACCCGGCGGGCATGGCCGCCATGGTTGCTTCGGCACGCGAGCTGGTCGGCGGCCGGCGTCGCGTTGCGATCTTCGCCGCGATGCGCAACAAGGACGTCGAATCCATGGCCGCAGGGCTCAGCGAGCTGACTCGCGAGATCGTGGTCACGGCTCCGGCGGTGGAACGGGCAACACCGCCCGCTGACCTCGCCGGACTGTTCGATCCGCCCGCGGAAGTTGCCGCTGACGTGAAGACGGCCCTGGATCGCGCCCGCCGGCTGGCGGGACGCGACGGTGTCGTCGTGGTATGCGGCTCCCTCTACCTCGCCGGCGAGGTGCTGGAGCTACTCGGCATCTGAGTGGTTCAGACGGCGGCGAGAACGGCCTGGAGCTTGGCCTCGAGCGACTGCTTCGGCTGGTAGCCGACGATCCGCTCCTCGGCCTTGCCACCCTTGAAGATCATCAGGGTCGGGATGCTCATGATCCCGAACATACCGGGCGTGATCGGGTTGGCATCGACGTCAACCTTGGCGACCTTGACCTGACCGTCGTACTGGGTTGCGAACTCCTCGACGATCGGGGCGATCATCTTGCAGGGGGTGCACCACGAAGCCCAGAAGTCCACCAGGACAGGCAGCTCCGAGTCCAGCACTTCTTCTTTGAAGGTGGTGTCGGTAACGGTGACGGGATGGGACATGTGGGTCTCCTGGTTGTGGGGCAGCCGCTTGATCCATCGTACTCAACTGGCGGCGTCAGTCGAAGCGGTTTTCTTTGTGGGGGTTGACGAAGTGTCGGACGCGGGGGTCTTGGTCTCGGACTTGGACGTGTCCGTCTTGGCGCCGTTGGACGCGCTCTTCGACTCGCCGCCGTCCGCGGTGATCGACGACGAGGAGGCACCGCGGCTGTCGGTCTTGTAGAAGCCCGAGCCTTTGAAGACGATGCCCGCAGGGAAGAACTGTCGCGTGGCGGCGGCACCGCACGTCGGACAGGGAGCGCCGGCTTCGTCGCGCATGGATTGCCAGACCTCGAATTCAGTCGAGCATGTCGGGCAGCGATATCCGTACGTTGGCAATCAATGGTTCCCTGTTCGCGGTTGAACGCTTCAACTCTACCCGTTGGCGGCCTCGGCTCAAACACGTCGCGGTCACATCCGCGGGATCAGACCTCGAATAGGACCAGCCCCGTCGGTACCTTCGGATAGAAGTATGTCGACTTCTGGGGCATCGTCTCGCCGGCATCGGCCACCGCGATCACGTCCCCGGGGGTCACCGGCGACACCCCGAAGGCGAGGGTCGCTTCGCCGCTTCGCACCGCCGCGTCCAGTCCGTCCGGATCGCGCGTGTAGGTCAGCGCACCGCCGCTGATCATCTCGCGGGTCACGCCGGCCGGTTCGAGCACCTCGGTTTCGAGGACCGCGACGTCGAGCCGGTCACGCGGCGACCCTCCGGCGCGCCGTGGTCGCCGGAGCACCGCGGCACCGTCGTGGGCGACCACGGCAAACGCGTGGTGGCTGTCCCGCATCGATGACGCCGCGGCGAGCGCGGCCCGGCCATCCGCCGCCGGTACCGTCTCGTAGACATCGTCGAGGCGTGCCCAGAGGTCATCGAGGCTGAACGCGATGCCGGGTCCGGGTCGTACCAGCCGGTGGGTCGGCAGGATCGTGATTCCGGGATCGTCCGCCGCCGCGAGGTACACGAGTGCGTGCTCGAACGAGGCGTCCGGGGGTGCATCAGGCTCAGCCGCTCTCCGCTCGGCCGCATAGGCGGCGGCCGTCTCGTAGCGGTGATGGCCGTCGGCGACGTAGAGCCCTGCGCCGCGAAGGGCGCCGGCGATCGCCGCGACCTGCCGCGGGCCGGCAACCCGCCACACCAGCAACTTCTCCGAGGCGATCTCTCCGTCGATCCGTCCCCCGAGCAGTGCATCGCCGGTCGCAAGACCCTCCAGCGTTTCCTCGATACCGCCGGCGTTTGCCCAGACGGCGAAGACCGGACTCGTCTGAGCCCGGGTGGCGCGCATCAGCGCCAGCCGGTCTGCCTTGGGGCCGCGCAAGGTGCGCTCGTGGGGACGCAGATCGGACGACTCCCATGGGGTCGCGGCCACGGTTCCGAGCAGACCCCGCCGGCGCCGCTGCGTTCCATCAGGGTGCTGAAACTGATGATCGACGACGTAGTAGCTCGCGGGCTGATCACGCACCAGGACGCCGAGGTCACGCCAGGACGTCAGAAACGATGACGCGCGCGTGTAGCGGTCGTCGACTCCTTCGACATCCTGGGGATACGAGATGCCGTAGTCGATGCGAACGATGTTCCGCAGGTCGTGGCCGTACAGGTCCTCGCGCTGCTCATCGTTGATCACGTCGTATGGCGGCGCGAGCACGCCGCCGAGCTTCACGTGCTCAGGGTTGTAGCGAGTGCCCAGGAAGGGCTCTACGGTCGCCATGCGTGTGCTGCCGTCCGCAGGACGGAGCGTCAGGCCTTCAGAGCCGGACCTGGCGGAGCTGATCGAGCATGGCGGTCTCGCGGACTTCCTCGAGAAGCTCGGGGCCGACGGGATCGTCGATCTCCATCAGCATGACCGCGTGGCCGCGGGGCCGGTCCCGTCCCAATTCGATGCCCGCGATGTTGATGTCGTTGCGCGCCAGCAGCGTCGAGATGGCCGCGATCACCCCGGGTCGATCCTGATGGGTCACCACCAGGAATGTGCCCGCGGGCTGCATGTCGACACGAAAGTCGTTGATGCGCGTGATCCGGGGGCCGTCGTCGAACTGCGTGCCGGCGATGCTGAGCGTCTGCTCGCCCACGACCTCGATGAGCAGCGAGCCCTCAGGGTCGACGCTGCGGGTGGTATGGCGCTCATCGACGTCCACGCCCATCGACGTGGCCACGACCTTGGCGTTGACCGGGTTGACGCGCGTCTCGGTGAAATGCGCGAAGAGCCCGCGCAAAACGTGCGCGGTGACGATCGATGTGTCGATGCCGGCGAGCTCGCCCGAGTAGCTGCAGACGATGTGGCGCAGCTTGCGTCCGTCCAGCTGAGCCGCGAGCGAGCCGATCCTCTCTGCCAGGACGAGATACGGTTGCAACCGAGCCAGCTCCTCGGGCAGCACCGTGGGCGCGTTGACCGCGTAGCGCGGTGTGCCGCCCGCCAGGTACTCGACGATCTGATCGGCGACGTCGAAGGCGACGTTCACCTGCGCCTCGCGAGTGCTCGCACCGAGGTGCGGCGTCACCACCATCTTGTCCACGTGGAGCAGGGGGTTCGCAGGATCCGGTGGCTCCTTGGTGAACACGTCGACAGCCGCGCCGGCGATGTGACCGTCACGGATCGCATCGGCGAGCGCCTGCTCGTCGATGATCCCGCCACGGGCGACGTTGATCAGCCGTGCGCCCTTGCGCATCCGCCTGAGCTCGGCCGCGCCGATCACCCCGCGAGTCGCATCGGTGAGCGGGACATGGACGGTCAGGAAATCCGTTTCAGTCAGCAATGTCTCGAAGTCGCAGAGCTCCACGCCGAGCTGGAGCGCGCGCTCGGCGGTGACCAGCGGGTCGTGCGCGAGCACGCGCATGCGCAGGCCCTCGCGGGCGATGCGGGCGACCTCGGATCCGATCTTGCCGAGCCCGAGCACCCCGAGCGTCTTCTCGCGAAGCTCGATTCCCATGAACTTCGAACGCTCCCAGAGACCTGCATGCAGCGAGCGGTCGGCCGCGGGGAGGTTGCGGGCCAGCGCCAGCATCATGGCGATGACGTGCTCGGTCGCGGCGATGGTGTTCCCGGTGGGCGCGTTGAGGACCAGCACCCCATGCCGGGTCGCCGCTTCGATATCGATGTTGTCGACGCCGACACCGGCGCGTCCGACGACGCGGAGCCTGAGCGCCGCGGCGAACACCTCGGCGGTGACCTTGGTCTCACTGCGAACCACCAGCGCGTCGTAATCGGCGATACGTTCGCGCAGCGCGCTCGGCTCGAGCCCGGTGATCACGTCAACCTCACCCGCCGCGCGCAGGCGTGCGACGC
Source organism: Candidatus Dormiibacterota bacterium (assembly GCA_003131685.1). Taxonomy (GTDB): domain Bacteria; phylum Chloroflexota; class Dormibacteria; order Aeolococcales; family Aeolococcaceae; genus Palsa-851. The sequence continues at coordinate 10,883 of PKWB01000088.1, read as the reverse complement.
CATCCTCGGCGATCGGGTCGGCCACGAGGATCCGAGTCATGGTGCCGGTCGCGGTGGGCGGCGCCGCGGTGATGCTCACCCGACTGAGACGGGTTCCGCCGGCGCGAGCGTTCCTCGGGCCTCCGCCTGCGCTGCCGCAATGGCGAGCCCGCCACGCGTCCGGAGCCCGGTATCGATCAGTCCCGCCTCGAGCAGTGCGAGGATCGTGTACGCGTCGGCATCGTCGATGAAGCCGAGGTGGCCGATCCGGAAGATCTTGCCCTGCAACGACTCCTGACCACCGGCCAGCACGAGGCTGTGCTCGGTCCGCAACGTGGTGAGCAGATTCTTCAGCGCCTCGGGTGTGTCGGCCGGGCTGTGCACCGCCGTGACCGTGTCGCTGCGATGGCCCTGGGCGGCAAGCAGCTTCATGCCCATCGCCTCGACCCCGGCACGGATCATCCTACCGACGCGGGCGTGGCGGGCCCAGACATTGTCGATGCCCTCCTCGCGGAGCATGGCGAGGCCTTCCTGGAGCGCGAACATCACCGAGACCGCGGGCGTCGTGGCTGTCTGCTTCTTCTCCTGTGACTTCTGCTCGCGTCCGAAATCGAGGTAGAAGCGCGGGCTCCTCGATGTCTTCGCTCGCTCGAATGCCGCCGCGCCGACCGCGACCATGGCGATGCCGGGAGGAGCCATCCAGCCCTTCTGCGAGCCGGTCACCAGGACGTCGATGCCAAGAGCGTCAGTCTCGAGTGGAAGGCAACCCGCACCGCTGACGCTGTCGACTGCGAGCATCTTGCCGCGGCTCTTGACGACACCGGAGATCGCCGCGAGGTCGTTGGTCACGCCCGTCGACGTCTCGTTGTGGGTCACGAACACGGTGGTGATGTCGGGGTGCTCGGCGAGCGTGCGCTCGACGTCCTCGGGATCGATCGGCTCGCCGAGGGGCACGGTCAGACGCACCACGTCGGCGCCGTAGGTGTCGCCGATCTTCGCCCAGCGCTCGCCGAACGAGCCCATGACGCAGAAGAGCGCCTGCTCGCCGGGGCTGAGGAGGTTCACGGCGGCGGCCTCGAGGCCGCCGGTGCCACTGCACGGGTACAGGAGGACGTCGTTGTCGGTGCGCAGCGCCCAGCGCAGGCCACTGATGACGTCATCCATCACCGCGGCGAACTCTGGGCCGCGGTGGTTGATCATGGGACGGCTCGCGGAGCGGACCACGCGAGCGGGGAGCGGGGTCGGACCGGGAACGCGGAGCTGAGGTTCACCCATGCGCCGAAGTCTACTGAAGCCCGGGTCTGACACCGCCCGAGAGCGCCCCATGCGGCGTGCCAGCCCCTGTGGTGACGTGGTGCTAGCGCCATTGCGGCGACCACGTCGCTGAATACAGTGGACCCATGGGACAGGCTGCGATGAGTCCGACCGAAGGATGCGCGCACGCGTGGGCTGGAAGGGCCGAGACGATCGGGCATCACCGCGCTAGCAGTCGGGCTAGCCGGACTCGCCATGGGCCTCGCAGTGCTCACGATCGTCTTTGTGGCTGCCAACCGAGCGCACCTCCATACGCTCGCAGACATCGACCTGGAGGACATCGTCGTCCCCTTCAGCATCGGAGCGGTCGGTGCCCTGGTCGCGACCCGCCAGCCGCGCAATGTCACCGGGTGGCTCTTTCTTGTGATCGCCGTTGTCTCCTGTCTGCAAGGACTGTCCGATCAGTACGCCCGGTACGCATTTGTCACCCATCCGGGTGCTGCAGGCGGGATCTGGGCCCTCTGGCTGGACAGCTGGGTGGTCTCGTTGGTGTTTCCCACGGGAGCGCTCCTGTTCCTGTTGCTGACCTTTCCTGACGGCCGGCTGGCGTCCCGGCGCTGGCGACCATTGGCGGTGGTGGCTGTGGCCATGACGGCTGTGCTCAGCGTTCCGGGCGGGACGTTCTACCCCGGGCACCTGCAGACAGAGACGAATTTCGCGACGGCGCTCAATCCGGTGGGAGTGCCGGCAAACAGCGTCCTCGGGACTGTTTTTAACTCCCTCGGTGCGCTTTGGTTCCTGGGGCTCCTCGTTCTCCTCGTCGCCGCCTCGGCCCCGCTCGTTCGGATGCGCAGAGCTCAGGGCGATGAGCGACAGCAATTGAAATGGATCGCCTACGCGGTGATCGTCAGCGCAATCGGAGTCGTGCTCCTGTCGCTCGCCGAGGCGCTGCCGGGATTTCCGTAGGACTGTCCGACCTCGCCATCGCACTGGGATTCGGATGCGCGCTCCCCGTCGCCGCAGGAATCGCGATCTTCAAGCACCGCCTTTACGAAATCGATCTGGTCATCAGCCGCACCCTGGTCTACGGCTCGCTCGCGGTCTTCATCACCGCCGTGTACGTCGGGATTGCCGTGGGCATCGGGGCGCTGGTGGGCGGCGGCGGCAAGCCAAATCTCGCCCTGTCAATCCTGGCGACAGCGATCGTCGCCATCGGATTTCAGCCGGTTCGCGAGCGCGTTCAGCGTGTGGCCAACCGGCTCGTATACGGAACGCGCGCCACCCCGTACGAGGTCCTCTCGCAGTTCTCGGAGCGCGTCGCCGGGTCATATGCCGTCGACGAGGTGATGCCGCGCATGGCTCGCGTGCTCGCTGAAGGGACAGGTGCGCAGCGCGCCGACGTGTGGTTGCGCAACGGACGCGTCTGGCGTGAAGCTGCAGTGTGGCCGGCCTCCGCGGTTCTCGCGGAGTCGATGTCGGCGATCGACGGAACGCTGCCCGATGTCGAGGGAACCAGCCGGTTGATCGAGGTCCGACACCAGGGAACGCTGCTCGGCGCCCTCGGAGTGACCAAGCGCAGCGGTGAAGCCCTCACGCCTGTCGAGGAGAACCTGCTGATACACCTTGCCGGGCAGGCCGGGCTCGTCCTCCGGAATGTCGGCCTGACGGCTGATCTGCAGGCGCGGCTCGACGACCTCCGCGCGTCGCGTCAGCGCCTTGTCAGTGCGCAGGATCACGAGCGCAGGCGCCTGGAGCGCAACCTTCATAACGGAGCTCAGCAGCATCTGGTTGCCATCAAGGTGAAACTCGGCCTTGCCGAGCTGCTGCTCGATCGAGACCCGGTCCGGGCGCAACAGACCCTGGAGCAGTTGAAGTCCGATACCGACGATGCCCTCGAAACACTGCGTGACCTGGCCCGGGGCATCTATCCCCCGCTTCTCGCTGACAAGGGCTTGCCGGTGGCGCTCTCCGCCCAGGCGAGGAAGGCGACGGTCCCGGTGTCCATCGATGCCGACGGGATCAGCCGCTACCCGCAGGATATCGAGGCGGCAGTCTATTTCTGCGTGCTGGAAGCGCTGCAGAACATTCAGAAATATGCGAACGCGACTCGGGTGGTCGTCCGCCTGCGCGAGGAGGGCGACAGCATCACGTTCTCAGTCGTGGATGACGGACGGGGATTTGAGGTCGCCTCGATGAAGCGCGGTGCCGGGTTGACCAACATGGAGGATCGCCTCGATGCGCTCGGCGGCGAGCTGCACATCAGCTCAACGATCGGTCGCGGGACAGCGATCACCGGATCGCTGGAAGTGCTGCGCGAAGCCGTCGGCTAAACGCGACCGCCGAAGAACACCTGCGTCTCGACCAGCCGGCCGTCGCGAACGGTGATGCACTCGGCGTTTCGGTAGCGCTCGCCCGTCGTCAGCTGATACTCGTAGAGCAGCAAGACGTCGCCGTCGCCTGACGGGACAAGCGCAAGGACTTCCGACGTCGTGAAACGATTCGCTGTGGGGAAGCAGCGTTCGAGATAGGTCGCCTTGTCGATGTGGTCATCCTGCGGGCTGGTGAAGGTGAAGTCGTCGGCGAGCAGACGCGAAGCGGTCTCGATGTCCTGCCTGTGGTATGCGTCGATCGACGCCCGGACGGTCTCGGTGTTCGATATGCGCGAGTTCTCGGTGCTCACAGGGGGATATCGTCGTACACCGAACCGCTTCGTTGGTATGGCTGCTCAGGTCGTACGTCGGTTCTCACGCGCCGGCGTCGCCGCCGCCGCCGGATGGCCGCTCGTCGCAGCCACATGACCCCGGCGGCGAGACGCACCACGAGCGCGATGAGCACCACCAGCACGCGCGCAACCGCATCGCGGAAGAGCAGCAGGAGTCCGACGACGCCGATGGCCGCAAGCCATGCGATCACCGGGCCGAACTGGAATCCGTTGGTCCCCGGCAGCGCTGCCGACGCGGGGGCGAGCGATCCCTCGGCCAGCGAACCCGAATGGGCGCTGCGCCACGCGCGGATGGCATCGCGCCTCGCGATGATCGCCGGCAGGTACGCCTCGACGCCGTCGCGCACACCAGTCGCCACATCCTGGCGGAACGTCGCGGTGGCCATCAGTGCGGCATCGCTCCGGTTGCTGAGATATCCCATGTCGACGGTCGCGACCGGCGCGGGGCTGCGAACCCAGGCGGCATCGCCGAACACCACACCGCCACCGGGCACGCCGTCGACGCCGATCTGAGCGTCGAGCGCATCACTCACCGTCTGTGCGAAAGCTGCGCTCCTGGGGTTTGGATACAGCACCAGCGACGCATCCGTCGCAGGGTTGGCCGACCTGGCCGCGTGGACGCTCACCACGAGTGCCGCGCGATGCGCGATCGAGATCTTGAGGCGAGTTGCGGCTGAGACGTAGGTGTCCGCGTTACGGGTCATGACCACGTCGACGAGGTCCGAGCGCAGCAATGACGCGAGCCGCCTGCCCACGTCGAGGTCAACGTCCTTCTCCAGGAGCCCGTTGGTGCCGATGGCTCCGGGATCGAAGGGGGTGTCCGGATGCGCCGTGGTGGGCTGGCCGCCTGCCCCCGGATCGACGGTGACGACGATCGGGGGAGGTGCCTTCGTTGCCGCAGCGAGGGCATGGGGCGTCAGGCCGAGGACACCCGCGACGATCGCGGCGACCGGGGCCAGGGCAAGGACGTGGAGAGAACGAGCCCGGTGATGGCGCATGCGCCTGCGGCCCAGTATAGGTGTGGCGTGTCAGCAAAACCGCCATGACAGGCGTTGGGATGGGTGTGATTGCAGCGGCAAGGGTGGCG
>PKWB01000088.1:0-5812 GCA_003131685.1 Candidatus Dormiibacterota bacterium | reverse complement strand
TGGCTCACGCGCGTCTGCGTCAATCACTGCCTCAGCCGGCGCCGCCATCTGCGCTCACGAGGGTGGCCGCCGCTTGGGCTCATCGGGGAAGCGGTCTCACCCGGCGACCCGGGCGCTGCCGCGGACCACCTCGACGTCGATCGGGCATACCGGCGGCTGTCGCTCAGGCAGCGGGCCGCGATCACGCTGAACTACCGGCACGGCTACTCGGTCGAAGAGTGCGCCGTCTTCATGGGCTGCCGGCCCGGAACCGTGCGAGCCCACCTCGCCCGAGGTCTCGTCACATTGCGAAAGGAGCTCGGCGATGGTTGACATCGATCCCGGACTGGACACCAAGCTGCGCGCCTTCTTCGAGCACATCGAAGCCTCCCCAACGCCGCCCGGCCTGACGGATGTCGACGTCACCGCGCCCGCTCGCGGGCGCAGGACGTTCAACCTGCTGGCTGGTATGGCAGCCGCAGCTGCTATTGCGGGGAGCGTGGCGGTATTCACAGTCGAGCTGAGAAGTCATGACGCTCCCGCCTCTGCGACGACGCCTGGGGCCTCGCCATCCGCATCGACGCTGCCGACAGCGTCCGCGTCGGCACTCAAGAAGATGCCCGTGCTGGGCGCCGGAGGCATCCCCGCGTCGGCACATAAGGTGATCGCGGTAAGGCGCGGACAGGGATCGGTGCTGCTGCAAACGTTCGTCCCGCAGGGGACGCTGTACATCCAGTTCGACTGTGCGGGACCGGGTGCTTTCAAGATTGTCTCGACCGATCATGTGGTAGGCAACGACCTGCCGCAATGCTCGAGTTCTTTCGGTGTCACCACTCTGACCGTGGGCAGCCCGAAGGTCTACGACGACAAGCCGCTCACGCTGCAGGTCACGGCGGACGCCTCGATGGCGTGGGAGGTGTACGCCGCGGAAAGCAGGGCGCCGCTTCCGGCGTTCGCCGTCAAGCCCGATGAGCGAGTTCTTGTACCGGTGACGTACGGGACGGGCTCGATCACATTGCCGACCTTCAGCGTTGGGCCCGGCGAGTGGCTTGACGTTCAGGACGCATGCAACTCCGGGACCTCCGCCGACACGGTGGAGATCGTGGGCAACATGTTCACCTTCGGCGACGACGAGCAACACCAATGCTCGAACCCCATGGGGTCAGGTGGAGGCGGCTTCGGCTCTGGGCCTCCCGGACCCGGCGGTAGTGGACCGATCAGCGCGAGGGTCAAGACCGATCCGTCGATCAGCTGGGAGATCTTTATCACCGAGGGTCCGACGGCGCTCGTACTACCGTCTTCTGGCGACGTCGCTGTCGCTCCTGCGGCCTACGGCATGGGTTTCGCCGAGGTGCCCGCGTTCACTTCCACCCAGCCCTGGACGATCGCCGTCGTCTGCTCGGGGATCGGCACGCTGAGCGTCAGGTCGCCCACCTCCACCCAGACGGCGACGCCGGGCTGTGTGGGCACGACCCAATACCTGACGCCACCCGGCGAGGTTCTTGGGCAGCCGGTATCGCTGTCGGTCAACGCGCCGTCAGGGATGGGCTGGGAGATCTTCATCTACCGGGTCGGGCCGCCTCCAGCCTGCCCTCCGATCCGTCCGGCGGCCTCGTCCCCGACACCGTGCGTCCAGACGAGCGGCTAGCGAATCTCCGCAAACGGGAGCAGCGCGATATGGCGTGCGCGCTTGAGCGCGACCGTCAGCGAGCGCTGATGCCGGGCGCACGTGCCGGTCATGCGCCGGGGCAGGATCTTGCCCCGCTCCGACAAATACCGGCGCAGACGCGTGACCTCTTTGTAGTCGATGAAGTCGATGTGCTCGAGGCAGAAGCTGCAGACCTTGCGGCGGCGGCGATCGAAATCAGGCATGGTTCTCCAACCTAGAAGGGCAAGCAGCTAGAACGGAATGTCATCGGGGTCGACATCACCGCCCGCCGGAACCGACACCGGAACCGGAGCAGCGTTGCCGCCGTCGCCGGACGGCGCACCTTCCTGACGGCCGGTGCTGTCCAGGAACTGCACGTCGTTGGCGTTGACCTCGGTCTTGTAGCGCTTCTGCCCGCTCTGCGCGTCATCCCAGGACCGGGTCTGCAGGCGCCCCTCCACGTAGACCAGGCGTCCCTTCTGCAGGTACTGCGCAGTCGTCTCGGCGAGCTTGCGCGTGCCCTGGTTCCAAACGACCACGTCGTGATAGTCGGTGAACTCCTTGCGCTCACCGGTGGCCGGGTCGCTCCCATAGCGATTGGTCGCGATCGCGAGGTTGCACACAGCAGTGCCGCTCGGCGTGTAGCGGAGCTCGGGATCCCGGGTCAGCCTGCCGATGAGCATCACGCGATTGAGGGAACCCGCCATCACAAATCTCCTTCGTCGTCATCGATTGCCGAGGGGACGTCGTCTGCTTCCAGATCTTCGTCCCCGTCCACGGACCCTGCAGCGACAGTATCCGCGTCTGCGCCGTCGATTTCAGCCTCGGGCTCGATGGGACCCTGGACCTCCTCGATCTCGGCCTCGGGCTCCGGCATCGGACCCTCGTGGACGACGATCAGGTGGCGGAAGACCGTGTCGTGGATCCTGAGCGCGCGCTCGATCTCGGCGACCTTGCCGCCGTCGAGGTGGAACACCACCAGGACGTAATGGCCCTCGCGGAGGCGCTTGACCTCGTAGGCCAGCCGCCGCTTGCCCCAGAGCGTCGTCTTGACGACCTCACCGCCCTGGGACTCGATCAGGGCGCGCACCGACTTCACGGCGACGCGGACCGCGTCATCCTCCAGCTCCGGCCGGACGATGTACATCAGCTCGTAGTCACGCACCATGCGTGGCACCTCCTTTCCTCTGGGCTTGCGGCGCCCGGGGTGCTGCGGCTGCCGAGGTGGTCAGGCAGTCGCGATCCGGGCGCAGGAAAGCGTTATGTGGAAACGCTCCTCAAGCGAGAAGCGTTCGCAGTGTAGCAGGAGCCGTTCTCAGTCCAGCCGGAACGTCTTGGCCAGCGTGGTCAGGTTCCGGCACCCGGTCTCGGTCACGACCACGAGATCCTCGATTCGGATGCCCCCGAAGAGCGGGTCGTACAGCCCAGGTTCGACCGTGATCACGTCGCCGACCTCGAGGACCACGTCGGCCTCGCTGATCCGGGGATACTCGTGGATCTCGAGGCCCAGTCCGTGCCCGGTCCCGTGGATGAACCGGGCGTCACTCTGGATGTCGCGGTAGGGCTTGGGGAGCGACCCGTAGCCGTGCTGCTTGAAGACCTCGCAGCATGCGTAGTGGACGTCACGTCCGTTGACGCCAGGCCGCACCGCGTCGAGCCCGGCCTGCTGTGCCTCGAGCACGGCGTCCCACATGCGCATCACCTCCGGCGGCGGCGTGCCACGGACGACCGTCCGGGTCATGTCGCCCCAGTACCTGGTGCGCTTGTCGAAGGGATAGATGTCGAGCACGATCGGCAGGCCCGCACGAATGACCTCGCTCTCCGTCCGGTGCGGATCCGACGACTCGGGACCGCCGCAGCAGATCGAGTCGACGGTGCTGTTGCCCTTATCCAGCAGGTGACTCTCGACCGCGAAGATGAGGTCTGCGCTCGACAGGTTCCGGCCATCCCGGACCAGCAACCCGTCGCGGATCTCAGCGGCGGCGATGACGTCGATCGCCTTCTGCAGCGCCGCCATGCCGGCGTTCTCCGTCGAGGTGATCCACTCGATCTCCTGAGCGGTCTTGATCCGGCGCCGCTGCTGGTAGATATCGGTTCGGGGACGCACGTCGACGTCGTTCTGGCGCAGGTGGTCCGCGAGCACGGTGGGAAACTCGGCATCGACGTCCACGGCGTTGAGGCTGTGTTCGCGGCAGACGGCGGTCACCAGCGCCGCCCAGCCGTCGAACTCGTTGCCGCCGGCGCGCGGCGCCGGGATCTCGAGCTCCATGGTGCTGCGAACCTCGCCGACGGAAGCTTGCTTGCGGGCACGCCCCTCCTCGAGCGCGCTCACCCAGAGCACCGTGTCAACGCCGCCTCGGTCGACGACGACCACCGGGTCGGGCACGAGGAATCCGGTGCGATACAGGATGTTCGGGTGGTGATACGTCTCACCGAAGAGCAGCACTGGACGGTCGTCACTCATGTGGCGGAGCGTACCAGCCGAGTGTCACGCTCTCGCGGTGATCGCAGTGCCGGACCAACCCAGCCGCGGCAGCGGGGCCGGATGGTTCGTGGCCGGATACGTGGGGGTCGCCGGGTTCTTCGTGCTCGAGGCGTCAACCCGCCAACGCGGCGCGGCATCGAGCCTCACCGCCTCGCGCGATGACCGTGGGACGACGCGCATGATCGTCGCCGCCTACGTGACGGCGGCGGCGTCAGCGCCGCTGGTGCGGCTCGTGTGGAAGCCGCGACTCCCTCGCGCCGCGGGTCCGATGGGCCTCGGCCTCGAAGCCGCCGGGCTCGCATTGCGGGCATGGTCGATGCGCACGCTCGGCCGCTCATATTCGCGCACCCTGCGAGTCGAGGGAGCGAAACACATTGTCGAAAGTGGGCCGTATCGATTCGTGCGCCACCCCGGGTATGCGGGATCGCTCCTGATCTGGACAGGATTTGCACTAACGTCGCGCAGCCTTCCTGTCGTCGAGGGCGTCGGCGGGCTGCTTGCGCTCGCGTATCACCGCCGCGTCGCGGCCGAGGAAGCATTGCTGCGTCGCGAACTTCCCGGATATGACGCCTACAGCCGGCGAACCAAGCGGCTGATCCCATACGTCTGGTGACTACCAGCCGTCCTCGAAGCGCTCCCTGGGGAGCTAACTCGAGGCGCCGGAGGTCACAGCTTTCAGTTCGTCGAATGAATCCCGTATGAGCTGCGGAAACGCTCGTTGTTCGGTCTCGTGGACCCAGGCTTCAAATGCGGCCCTGAAGATCGCGATTCCCGTATCGGCGGTCAGCGACGCGGCGGTATCCGGGACGCCTCGGCGGCGCAACGCGTCGGCGAGTGCCGCGCCGAGGAGCGCGAGCTTGATCAACTCGCGCTCACGCAGTTCGGCATTCGCCGAGATCACGACCTGACGCTGCAGCGCGCTTTCACGGCGCTCCTGGAGCACGGCGGCAGCGGTCTCGAAAGCGGCCACGACCACGTCCATTGGCGCGGCACTCTCCGGCGCGCTCGCCACCGCGCTGACGAGAAGCTCCCGCAGCGCACCCGCCCCCCAGAACAGGACCTCCCGTTTATCGGCGAAATACCGGAAGAAGGTCCGCTCGGTCAGACCTGCCCGTGCGGCGATCTCCGCAACGGTGGTGTTCTCGAAACCGCGCTCGCCGTAGAGAGCGAGTGCCGCCCGCTCGAGCCTGCCGCGGCCGTCCGGCTCCCAACGTCCCATCCTGCGATTCTAGTGGTCCCTGATGACAGTGGCTGACATTGGTGGTAGAGTGATGACAGCAACTGACATCAACCCACCCTCGGGTGCCGAGGAGTGGTCTCCAAGTGGAGGTCGTCTCATGCGTGTCTTCGTCACCGGCGCATCCGGCTGGATCGGCTCCGCCGTCGTTCCCGAGCTCATCGGCTCCGGCCATCAGGTCATCGGGCTCGCCCGCTCCGATGCGTCGGCCGCTTTGCTCACCGCCGCCGGTGCCGAGGTGCAGCGCGGCGGCCTTGATGATCTGGACATCCTGGGCAGTGCGGCTGCTGCGTCCGACGGGGTGATCCACCTCGCGTTCAAGCACGACCTCGCATTCACGGGGGACTTCGAAGGGGCCGCCAACGCAGACCGCCTCGCCATCCAGGCGCTCGGCGAGGCGCTGGTGGGTTCGGATCGCCCGTTCCTCATCGCCTCCGGGACACTCGGGCTCGCACCCGGTCGC
>PKWB01000030.1 GCA_003131685.1 Candidatus Dormiibacterota bacterium | reverse complement strand
CGCTTTGCCGAGGTGGACGCGGAGTCGTTTGCGGGGCACGCCGCGAGCAACATGCGCTGGCTCAGCGCGGCCCTCCCGCACGCCCCGATCCGGCTGGCCCACATGGAGGGAGAGATCGTCGGCGGCTACGTGCTCCTCCCCGTCGGTCAGTTCTTCGGGGGCAGATCGGTCCCGGCGCAGGGGGTCACCGCCGTCGTGGTGCATCCCGCCTGGCGTCGCCGCGGCGTTGCGGGGGCGCTGATGCGCGACTGCATCGCCTTTGCCCGCGAGCGCGGGGCCGCCGTCGCGCCGCTGCATGCGGCGACCGTCCGCCTCTATCGTCGCTGGGGTTGGGAGGTGTGTGCACAGACGCTCCGGCAGATCGTCCNNAGGCGCACCTGGTCCGCTGGGATGGTCCTCTCGACCGTCCCGACTGGTTCCTCTCCGTGCTATGGGATCCGGCCGACGGTGCGACACCGCGCTTCGAGTACGGCTGGTACGAGGGAGAGACGCTCACCGGCTACGTGCGCTACGAATCGGAGCGTCAGTCTGGGAGCTGGATACGCCTGCGGGTGCAGGAGTTCATCGCCACGACACTGGACGCCACGCGGGGCCTGCTCGGCTTCCTCGGCGGCCAGGAGTCGCAGAGCAGCGATGTCGTGTTCGTGCACTCGGCACTGGTCGATGTGTCGCCGCTGCTCTGGCTGCTCCCCGAGCCGCATCGCAACCTCGAGGTGCAGGGCTTTCTCTGCTGGATGCAGCGCATCGTCAGCGTTGAAGCCGCGATGACCGCGCGGGGCTGGCCAGCTCGCGCCGCCGGTCGCGTTGAGCTGGAGGTCACCGACCCGGTCACCGGCGTCGAGCGCCTGGTGCTCGAGGTCGAGGGAGGGTCGGCGCGGGTCACCCCGGGCGGGAGCGGTGCGATTCGGTGCGGCATCGGTGCCCTCTCGGCGTGGTACTCGAGTGCGCTGCGCGCACAGGACGCCGTCCGGCTCGGACTCCTCGAGGGCGACGCCGACGCGGTGGCCGAGATGGACGGCCTGGTCGCCGGCGGGCTGTCCTGGATGCCTGACTACTTCTGACCGACGATGCCCGACCCCACGCTGCTCCACCTCCGCCTGTCGCGGCTGCACGCGCAGCACCTCAGCGACGACACACGGCTGAGCGCTGACGTCCCTGCGGTGACGCGCGCGCTCTGCGCGCTGCAGGCGCAGGCTTTCGACGCGGCTCGTCACCAGGTGCGAGTCCGCAGCGTCGGGCTCACAGCCGCTGCGGTGGATCGCGCCTTCGAGGAGGAGCGCTCGGTGGTGCGCACCTGGTTGATGCGCGGCACGTTGCACCTCTGCGCTGCAGACGACGTGCGCTGGCTCATGGACGTGTTCGGCTCTGCGCTCCTCCAGCTCGGTGCCGGTCGACGGAGAAATCTCGGTCTCGACGACGCGACCTGCGAGCGCGGGGTGCAGGTGCTTCGTACGGCGCTTGCCGGCGGCCCGATGGCGCGGCGGCAGATCCGCGAGCGGATGGTGAGTGCAGGCGTGTTCGAGGAACCGGTCGGACAGTCGCTGGTCCACCTGCTGTATCACGCCGCGGCGCTCGGGGTAATCTGTTCCGGTCCGCGCGTGGGTGGTGACGACAGCTTCGTGCTCCTCGACGACTGGGTGCCCCGGTCGAACGGCCCAACCGGAGAGGGGGCCCTCGCCGAGCTGGCGCGGCGTTACTTCGCCGCCTACGGCCCCGCCGGCGCAGCGGACTTCGCCGCCTGGTCGGGCTTGAGGCAGCCGGTGATCCGTGCGGCGATGACGGCGATCGGCTCCGAGCTGGCCGAGTTCCCGGGATCGATCCGCGGCCTGTACACCCTCGGACCGGCTGCCGGCGTCGGAGACATCGCTCACCCGAACGTCCGCCTCCTCGGCCACTTCGATACGTTTCTGCTCGGCTACCGCAGTCGCGAGCATCTCGGTGGCGCCGACGCCGAGGCGTGGATCCACGACGGAGGTGGCGGCTGGATCCGTCCGGTGATCTGTGTCGACGGCTGGATCGCCGGCGGATGGCGGATGGACCAGGTCAAAGGCGAACTCGAGATCAAGGTCATGCCATTCGATCGGATCAGCCCCCGCACCGATCCCGCCATCGGCCGCGAGGTGGCCGCGATCAGCCGTTTTCTGGCTCGTCCGGCACGTTGGTCGCGAGGGCCCCTGGTCGGTTTCGCGCCGGCGCACGAGTAAGTCGGCCGCCGGCCCGCGGTTGTCCCTGTGCCCCAAACGGCACTCGCGGCATTACGGGCGCCTGCGGAGGATGACCAAGGTGGTGACGGAGTAGAGCGATCCCGGTTCCAAACGCGATAACCGAGCACGCTCACCGAATGCAGGCCAAGGCACGGGCAGGCTCAGACCGGAGCCTTACGCAAAGGCTGGGGCGGGCGTTCATCGCAGTCGCGGTCCTGATCATCGCGACCCTCCTGGTTACCGCCGCCTGCTTTGCCGCGTTCCTCGGATACTTCGAGCCGTCCGTCAACACACTGATCAGCGGGCGCGACGGCGTCAACGAGGTGCAAAACGGCATGCTCGATGAGGAGACCGGACTTCGCGGATATCTGGACGGCGGTGATCAGTCGTTCCTGGCCCCGTACTACGCCGGTCAGACGGAGATCCTCGCAGGCGATAACGCATCGATCAGCCTCGCGACGCGGACCGATCTCGTCGATGAGATCATCACCATGCGCGTCGACCAGCAGCGCTGGCTGAGTGAGTGGGCGACGCCGGCGCTGGCCATCGAGCGAGCCGTCACCGGTGCCACACAGCGCGAGAGCTTTCTCCTGAGCGGCAAGGTGCTTTTCGACAGGTATCGAGCAGCGACCGACGACCTGACCGCTCTCGTCAGCTCGGATATCGCGGGCGAGCAGACCGCCGAGCACAACGTGGTGCTCGTCGCGCTGGCCGTTTCCCTTGGAATGCTCGTGTTCACCATCGTCGTCGCTCGCCGGCAGCACCGAGCGCTGCGTGCATCGATCGTGATGCCCATCAACGACCTGCTTTCGACCATGCAAAGGGTCAGCTCCGGCGACCTCTCGGCTCGGCCTGCAGGCGTTGGTCCTCCTGAACTGCGAGAGGTCGCCGACGAGCTCGGACGAATGACCTTGACGCTTGCGGAAGAACGATCTCGCATGGTCGGCCTTGAAGCTGAGGCCCGCTCACAAGCGCGACGGCTCGGGCTCATCGTCAACGTCGGCCGAGAGATCTCGGGCAGCCTGAGCCTCCGCTATGTGGCGGAAGCGGTGGCCAAAGCAGCGCTCACCATCAGCGGCTTTGGCGCGGCGCGGATGTGGATCATCAACGCCGAGCGGCACGAGCTCAACGTGGTGCACGACACCGAACTTGACCACGGTCAGACGAGCCTCGATGTCTCACTGCAACTGGGCGAGGGACTCGTCGGAAGAGCTGGACAATTCGGGCGCATGCTGGCGACCCTGACGACCGGCTCGCTGGCCACCGAGTATCGTGCGGGAACCAGCATTGCGGCACTCGCAGTGCCGATGATTGTCGGCGCGCGAATCGTCGGCGTCCTCGAACTCACCTCCGCCGACCCGGCCGCTCTCGACGAGAGCAGCGTCGACGTGATGCATAGCCTGGCCGGGCAGGCAGCCACCGCCATTGAGGCGGCGCGCTTCCACCAGAGCGCGGACGAATTGAGCCACACCGACGCGCTGACGCACCTTCCCAATCGACGCCGGTTGGAGCTGGATCTCGACCTCGAGATCGCCAGAAGTCTTCGCTACAACCGTCCGATCGCCTGCATCATGCTCGACGTCGACCATTTCAAGATGGTCAATGACGTCCATGGTCATCAGGCCGGCGACGAGATCCTGTCCGAGTTCGGCGACGCCTTCAGCGGGTCGCTGCGTGAGACGGACACGGCGTACCGGTACGGTGGTGAGGAATTCTGCGTGCTCCTCCGGGAAACTGACGCGGCTGCTGCCGCGGTCGTCGCGGAGCGACTACGCGCGGGGATTGCCACCCGCTTCGCCGGCAACCGAGGCTCCGCGACGGTGACTGCGTCGCTCGGTGTCGCCGCCATCCCGAGCGATGCGATCGACGCCAAGACCCTGGTCGCCGCGGCAGATCGAGCCCTATACGCAGCCAAGGCGGCGGGGCGGAACTGCGTCGTGCGAGCGGCCCCGATGCGGACCGTTCGCGCCGGCGCCACACGGGGGCGCTCACGTCCGGCAGTGGAACCACCCCTCCCCGTCGTCGTCGTCAACGACACTCCCGCGGCTTCCTGATCGTCGGATCGTCAGACGCTGCGCCGGTCGGGGCCGCACGGTCTGACAGGTTCCCCGGGGTACCATGGCCCGGGAAGTAGCCGGGATCCGCGGTTCAAATCCCTCGGGCGCAACCGGGGTACGACGGGCCGCGGACGCGCGAAGACCCTTGGCATGCCGACGTAGCTCAGTGGTAGAGCAATGGTTTCGTAAACCATTGGCCGGGAGTTCGAATCTCCCCGTCGGCTATTTTTGTGACGTGAAAGTTCGGTTGACGCGTCGCTGAAGAACGCTGCCTGACCGCGCAGCACCTTCGTCAGGGTGGCGGCTCGACCACGGCAATGCCATCAGCGATGTGGATGCGCCACCCCTGCTCGTGCACGCGGCGGTGGTGCGGCCTGCACAGTGAGACCAGGTTGTCGAGTTCGGTGAGGCCGCCGTCCGGCCAGTGGATGATGTGGTGGCCATCGGTCCACGCAGGCGGCCGATCGCACCCCGGAAAACGGCAGCCCTGGTCGCGCAGCCGGAGCGCGGTGC
>PKWB01000166.1 GCA_003131685.1 Candidatus Dormiibacterota bacterium | reverse complement strand
GAGTAGCCATAAACCCCCGGTGATTCGACCTCTGGCCCTGAGCCATCGATATTGGGAGCCCCGAGGAGCGGCAGCGGGGGTAACTTCCATGTTTGTCGCCTGCCGGTGGAGAGCCGGTAGCTGCTGAGCGTGCCGCGGGCGTTCGATTGTTCGTTCATTTCCGCGCCGGCAGCGTTGTGGGCGGTGTCCCACGTGAGCAGGCCCGCGCCGAGGTCGAAGCCGCGCGGTTCGGAGGGGCGCACGCCACCCGGTTCCGCGGCGGGTTCGCTGGGGCCGCGTAGGAGGGTGGAGCGTCCGTTGCAGCGTTCGATGCGGACGTTGGGGCGGTTGGCGGTGGGGTGTGCGAAGACCCCGTTTTGGTAGGCGAGCTGTTCGCCGAGGATTCCGTATTTCAGAGAGGTCAGCATCGCATGACGCAGCGTCCGGCACACCCGTTCTTGTGGAGCGCCGCTGCGGTCGAGGTCCGCGCGTTCGAGCTCATAGGTCGGTTCGGCGTAGCGAAGCAGCCGATCGCTCACGACCCCGGTCGCGATGTCAAAGAATGCAACGCGAACGCAGTACCGCGCCGGCGGGGAGCATTCTCCTGGTCCTCTGGCTTCCAGGTATCGCGTTCCCACCCGTATCCAGGTGTTGCTTTCCGGCAGCGGGATGCTCGTTTCCGTCTGCACGTCGAGCAGGCGCTGCACCTGCACCCCATGCGCTGCGCGTTCGGCTTCGGTCGGTTCTTCAGCGAGCGGCTTTTCACCGCAGCGAAGCAGCGAGTCGATATCGGCTACAAAGCAACCGTCACCCGGTTCCTTCAAGCACGAGAGCAGAAACCGCCCGCCTCCATCGGTGACTTCAGTCACTTCGGTCGCTTCCGTCCTTTCCGCATCAGCGAGCACGCAACCCGGCATCTTCATTTCACGCTCGTGATCGTCAAGTGTGTCCAGCACCACAATCGGAGACACTGGAGTGAGTTGCCACGCCACATATCGGCCCCCGTCGCTGGCGAAGCTGGTGGTGCTCCGCGCGAGCTGCCGCAAAGGCGACGCCTGCGCCCGGGACGTAACGGCGCCGAGCATGATGAGGACGACGGCAAGCGTCGCCAGCAACCGCCGGTGGCGCCCAGAGCAAGTCCTCGCGCCAGAGGCGACCATCATTCGTTGTCTCGATCCCGCCCCATGATGGTGGTAACTCCCGGAGCCACCTTCCGATGCGGTCCTTGAACATCACGCCGCTGGCGTAACCCTGGCCGAAACCCCGGGGACTGAAGCTGACGGGTTCGCCGCGGCCGGGAAGGATCCGTCGGGTGTCCGTGGCACCGGTCGGGGTGCGCCGGGCTTGTTGAGGTCGATGGCCTGAAACGAGGGCCGGTAGCTGACGGCTCCGCTCGCGAGGTCGACCAACGCGCTGCATGCGAGTTCGTGGCCGATCTTGAGTTCCGCCGCGCTGTGCGTGCATCTTTGCGTGGAGCCATAGCCTTCCCCGCACGGCGAGTGGACGCTCAGAGCCGCGCAGCCTAGATCGTCGCCTGGTCCAGCGTCGCGCCAGCCGCGTCTCCCGAGTCTCTTGCGCAGGTCGGCTTGCGACTACGCACGCGACTCGCCGCGTTCACCGCTGGACCGGGACAAGACTTTCTAGGTCTCGAACGACCCTCTGCACCTGCGCCTCTCCGTTCAGGCCAAACTTGCGCGTAACGCCGTTGCTGACCTCAAAGCACGTACTGGGTTCGACGCTTGCCGTTCCGACGTATCGCCCGCCCCTAATTGCAAGGATCACGATCTCGCCTCCGGCCACCGTCGGACAATTGATGGTCCCGCGGGGAAACGGCGGGAGCGAGTTCAATCCCCGGATGAGCGCGGTCACCCGGGTGCGCCTGGTCACGTGCCTCGCCCTGGAGAGGTGACGTTCACCCGAGTATCGGCACAAAAGCAGCGTCGTAGCGGCAGGGTTTACAACCGTGCCGGGTCTCGTGCCGTTACGTGAAGGCAGCCGCGGCACTATGGTCGGGCATCCTACGCTCGCGAGCGCTACGTGCTCTGAAGGCGAGGCACCGGCTCCACCGCCGCAACAGCTCATTCCGGCACATATCGTCGCGGACAAGACTACCGCTCGACTCATCCCCGCAGAGTGCCTCAACATTTCTCTCCCAGTGTACGGCCCGTCGTTCCTCTCGCGCCTAACGGACGGTCGAGATCCGGCAGCTGTGATTGCGGGCGGTAGCTCACCTGGCCGCTAGCCAGATCGTAGAGTGCGACGCACAGAACGCCGTGGCGTTTTTCGTTGCTCGACTGGTGACACGTAGCGGGAAGAGATCCACCTTGGACGTATCGTGAGCCGATGGCAGACCATTCTGGTGGAGGTAGCGTTCCTCGATACATGAGCGTTTCCAGAGGTGGCAGCAGCGTAGCGATGCGGGTGGCACGAGCTCCGGTTCCCCGACCTCCAAGATCCTGGGGCGGCTCAGGGTTCGTAGTCTGCTGTTTCGATCGACTCGGTAAACGAAGGTTGTTCCTGCGGACCAACGTTCGAAGGTTCCGGCAAGGGTTCCTGGTGAATCCAGGCTGCTGTGGCGTCGCCGTTTGCACTGAGGGTGATCGAGGGGGTGAAGCTTCCGGCGGGCGAGATTGCGACTGGTGTCTGCCAGGTTCCTTGCGGGCTGAGAATCGAGGCTTCGATCACGGGCCGGGCGGGGCCGACGCTGGCTCCCCATACGGCCATCAGCAGACCGCTGCTCGGGCCGGCTGCGAGGAGTGGGGTAAATGTTGAGCCCCTTCCCGGCGGCGCCACCGGCTTTGCCGCGCTCCAGCGTCCGCGGGCGGGGCGCGTCGCGGCTTCCACAGTCGTCGTCGCTGGCTGAGCGCTGACGGTGCGGGTGAAGAGGATCGTCGCATCACCGCGCGGGTCGACTGCGGCCGTGGGGCCGGTATCCTTCTGGCGCGAGATCGTCACCGCATTGGTGAAGCGCCGTCCGGCGAGGCGGGTCGCGGCTTCTATCGGTCTGACGTTTTTTCCTTCCTCGCGCCAGATCACGACGGCGTCACCGTCAGCGTTCGCCGCGAGCTGCAGTTCGGTGATGGGTCCCTTTCTGGAGAGCGTCTGTATCGGGCCCTCGGGCTTGCCGTTGGCGCCGAGCACGAGAGCCTGTACACGCTTACCGGGCTGGGCATGGACCCACGCGATGATCGTCTCCCCGCGTGCGTCGATCACGACCCTTGGTGCATCGACACCAAGACTGGATATACCCGGTAGCGGGCGCGGCGCGCGCCAGTGAGCACCCGGGCGCCGAGTGGCGAGCCCGAGACCAAAATTCTGCTCATACACAACCGCAGCCTTGCCGCGAGCGCCGACGGCCAGCTGAAACGCTTCTGCTCGCGGGCCGCGCTGGGAGACCTTGACCGTGCGGCCCCAGCTCCCGCCGACGGGATGGCTGACGGCTTGCACCCTCGAAAGGGTGCTCCAGGCCGCCGTT
>PKWB01000165.1:18148-26648 GCA_003131685.1 Candidatus Dormiibacterota bacterium | reverse complement strand
CTCCTGGATTCGCGCCCCCGATACCGCCGCCGCCGGGTAGATCCCGCCGGGAGTGACACCCGCCAACGGGTAGCGTCCCTACCGCTACGAGCCTTCACTCAGCTCATTGGGCTCGCCACGGCGGGACCACGACTCCCGGCGCGTTCGTCGTCGTTGGTCATCGGACGCCCGATCACACCGCCCGACAAGGCCTCAGTAGATGAAACCCACAATCGAAGGGTCGGATGCATCGATGGTGCGGTAGTCGACGCGTCCCCACCCACCGCCGTCGGCGCGGTAGTTCATCTCGGAGATTTCGAACGTGCCATCGAGGTTCACGTGCTCGACGTAGGCGACGTGTCCGACCCATCCGATGTTGAAGACCACGATGGCGCCCTGGATGGGGAGATGTCCCTCAGGACGCTTGCTGCGGGCTGCGCGCCACCAGTTGATCGCGTTGCCGCTCCAGTCCACCGCGCGTCGGGTTGCCACGTAGTAGGTGCACTGACCGTAGGGGAAGCCGTCGTGGAACAGGGTCTGCGGGGGAACCGCCGGCACACCGTTCTGTGCGTCGACGAAATACGACCCGATGAGCGCGCCGTCGGGCGCTCGGGACAGCGGAACCTGGAGGTAGGAGCCGGCGGCCATCGGTGCATCGCTGGTCAGGGCGTTGTAGTCGAGGATCACCGCCGGGTCAAGGTGAACACGGGCGGCGAATGCCGTCGGGGTCTCTCCGGAACGCACCTCGACCAGCGCTGCCGGCCCCGGCGGGATGAGCAACGTCGAGCCGGCCTTCGGCGTCATGGTGGGGGTGAGCTGATTACCCCACTCGATCGTCGACGGGGGGACCTTGTAGACCCCTGAGAGCGACGCCAGGGTCTGGCCGGGCTGGACGACGACCGTCTTGATCGGCTCCACAGCGATCGCCGTCACCGTCGTCGCATTCTCGACCACCGCGTTGATCTGAATCGCGGTGAGGTTGCGGAGCAGGAGCGCACCGGGAACCTGTGGGGGTCGCGATACGAGCACAACGAGCACCGCCGCTGTGGCGATTACCCAGAGGTGCCGTACCAATCGATGAACGTGGGTCGCGATCGCTGCTCCCATCGCCTAGGCAGTTACACGCGCTGAACTGGGGCGATGTGTCATCTCCCCGTTGACCGCGGGACCGTACCAAAACCAGCTTGTCGCCGTCAAAGTGAGGCCGGTGAACGATCCGGCGCCCCCGCTGCTCGCCACTGTCTGGCGGGGGACGGTGATCGAAGCTCGAATCCGCGGCCACATCGCCGTGACCGACGCCTCAGGCAACGTCCTTCAGTCAGCCGGGTCACCGGACACGGAGACGACGCTCCGCAGCTGTGTCAAGCCAATCCAGGCGCTGCCATTCCTGCGTCTTGCCGCTGACCGCCTTGAGGCCAGTGATTCCGAGATCGCTGTGGCATGTGCATCGCATCAGGGTGAGGACGAACACGTCGCGACGGTCAGGGAGCTGCTGGTCCGGGCGGGCGTGCCAGAGGCGGCGCTCGGCTGCGGACCACAGCTTCCCTCTGATGAGGCCACGGCTCGACGGCTTCTTGCTTCAGGTGGCGTCCCCCGCCCGGTCCACAACAACTGCTCCGGCAAGCACGCCGCGATGCTGGCGACCTGCGCCGTCATGGGATGGCCCCTCGACGGCTACATGGAACTGGGACACCCCTGCCAGCAGGCCGTGAGTGGGGCCCTGCACCAGATGCTCGGCGTCGACGTCGAGACCGCGCCCCGAGGCATCGACGGTTGCGGGTTGACCACGTACGGGATCCCCCTCGCGGCGATCGCGCGCGGGTTTGCCGCCGCCAGTGCGGACGCCGCATTTCGCCGAGCCCAGGAGGCAATGGCCGCTCACCCATTTCTCGTCGCCGGGACGGGACGGTTTGACACGGCGCTCCTCGAGGTCGCCGGCGCCGGGCTCACCGCCAAGATCGGTGGTGCCGGCGTGTGGGCCGCTGTCGTGCGCCCTGATGGCCCCGGAGTCGCGATCAAGCTCGAGTCAGGTGGGGGTGAGGCGATCCCCGTGGTCGCGATCACCGTGCTCCAGCAGCTCGGGGTCCTTGCGCCGGATCTGCCCGAACGGCTCCGGCCCTTCGCCGCACTCACGCTGCGCAACTGGTCGGGACGCGATGTCGGGGAGATACGCCCGGAACGGCTCGAGATGTCATCCATCCCACCGTCGGCGATCTGACATTCGGCACGCAGACGGCTACGCTGGCAGCGTTGGTTGCGGAGAGTAAATATGGCCCCCGCGCACCGGTCAACATCGTTTTGACGATGCTTGAACCCGGGTGTATCGTTCGCCTCAGGAATAGTTGATACGGATGTCAATTTCTGCGCTGAACGGTGCGGCTGGAGCGTTTACCCGGCTGAGGAGAGGTGGGATCTGTGCCTGACAAGAGCCACGTCGGCCGTCGCTACACGGCGCCGGGTCAGCGCATCGCACCCGAATCGGCACGGGCTGTGGCCCAGGCGATCGCCGGCGAGGCCGCGGTTCGAGAGCCCGATGCGGTCCCTCCGACATTCGCGGCCGTCTACTGCCTCGGCCCGACCCTGGCGAAACTCTTCGGCGATTCGGAGGTGGGCATGGACCTCGCCGGCCTCATTCATGGCGAGCAGTCGTTCGAGTGGCCCGAGCCGGTCCGTCCCGGCGACGTGGTCGATGCGACGGCCGAGATCACCAGCGTCGAGACGAGGGGGGGCATGACCATCGTGCGCCTCGCCATGGAGGCAATCCGTCCCGCCGACAAGGCTGTGGTCTGCCGCGGGACCTCCTTGATGATCATCCGGGCATCGGCATGAGCGCGCCGGCAGCCTCCGAGGTCGTGGTCGGCGATACCGTCGCACCGTTCTCGAAGCGGGTCACCCAGGAGCAGATCAACGCGTACGCCGACGCGTCCGGGGACCACAACCCGATCCACCTCGAGCCCGACTTCGCACGATCGGTCGGCCTGCCCGGCACGATTGCCCACGGCATGCTCGAGATGGGGATTCTCGCCGAGGCGATCGCATCGTGGGCGGGCGGAAATGCCAATCTCCTCAGCCTCTCCTGCCGGTTCAGCAAGCCGTTGCTCCCCGGCGACACCATCATCTGCACGGGAACCGTCGTCAGCGTCGACGACTCGGGAGTCGCCACACTCGACGTGGCGGCATCCTCGGATCGCGGCGACCGCGTTTTGACCAACGGCCGGGCAATCGTCCGGCTTTCACGCTGAGGGACCACAAACATGGGACTCGACTTCTCGCTCACCCGCGAACAGGAGGAGATCCGCGCTCTCGCGCACGAGTTCGCCGAGAAGGAGATGCGTCCGGTTGCCGAGCGCTACGACGAGGCCGAGGAGACCCCCTGGGACGTGATGCGCAAGGCGCATACCGTCGGCCTCGACGCGACCGCCAGCTTTCCTGAGCAGTACGGCGGTGGCGGTATCGACCTGGTCACCAACCTCATCCGCGAAGAGGAGCTGGCCTGGGGCGATGCCGGGATCGCGACCTCGATCGGTGCCAGCGGTCTCGCCGGCACCGCAATCCTCGCGATGGGCACCGAGGAGCAGAGGCAGAAATACATCAGCATCCTCTCGGGACCAGAGCTCAAGATCGGCGCCATGGGCCTCACCGAGCCGAACAGCGGCTCGGATTCGCTCGCGCTCGAGACCACCGCGACCAAGGTCGACGGTGGCTACGTGCTCAACGGCACCAAGCAGTTCTGCACCAACGGCGGGATCGCGGATGTCCAAGTTGCCTTCGCCACGACCGACAAGTCCCTCGGCCCGGTCGGGGTGGCCGGCTTCGTCATCGAGAAGGGCACCCCGGGCATGCGCCAGGGCCGCAAGGAACGCAAGCTCGGCGTGCGCGCCTCGCACACGGCGCAGGTCATCTTCGAGGACTGCTTCATCCCCGACAACCAGCGCCTCGGCTACAACGAGAGTGGCGAGGAGACGGGGCCGGGACGGGTGGGCGCCATGATCATGCTCGAGGCGACTCGGCCGATGGTCGCCGCCGGTGCGCTCGGCATCGCACGGGCCGCCTTCGAGTTTGCCCGCGACTACTCCCTGCAACGCGTCGCTTTCGGGAAGCCGATCGCGAAGCACGAGGCGATCGCCTTCAAGCTCGCGGACATGGCCACCGAGATCGATGCTGCCCGCCTGCTCACCTGGCGCGCCGGCTGGATGGTGATGAACGGGATCCCGCTGTCCCGTGGGGAGGGCTCGATGGCGAAGCTGTTCGCCGGCGACATGGCGATGCGCGTCACCGTCGACGCCGTCCAGATCCTCGGGGGATACGGCTACATCAAGGACTACCCGGTCGAGCGCTTCATGCGCGACGCTAAGATCTACCAGATCTGGGAGGGCACCGCGGAGATCCAGCGGCTGGTTATCAGTCGCTACGTGCTCGGCGAGCGCACCGCCTCTGCGACCCGTCCTCAGGTGGTCAGGGAGACGCCCTCGGCGCCCGTCGCCGCCGCGAGCTGAAACGACCGGACTGAGCGCTAAGCTCTCCGATCGCCGCATCACCCGCCTCTCCAGGAGCGTTGCATGTTCGAGCTGACCGGCAAGGTCGCCGTCGTCACCGGGGGATCACGCGGCCTCGGGAGGGCGGACTGCCTCCAGCTCGCTCGTGCGGGGGCCGACGTCGTCGTCACGGACATCCTCATCGAGTCGGACCCGGACCTCGAGCACACCGCCGAGGAAGCGCATTCGGCGCTCGCGCAGCTCTTCACGTCGCAACACGTCGTCTATGCGGAGAGGACCAGCGAAGAGATCCGGCAGATGGGACGCCGTTCAGCCGCGATGAAGATGGACGTCACCAATCGCGATCAGGTGCGCGAGGTGTTCGCCACCATCAAGAAGGACTTCGGGTCCATCGACATCCTGGTCAACAACGCAGGGACGCTCGATCACATCGCGCAGATCGAGCACCAGAACGATGACCTGTGGGACCGCGATCTTCGCGTGAACCTCAGCGGCGCATTCAACTGCACCAAAGCCGCATGGCCGTACATGCGCGAGCAGGGCTGGGGCCGCGTCATCTACATGGCATCGGTCGCAGGGACGCTCGGCGGATTCGGTCAGGCGTCGTACGCGGCCACAAAGGCGTCGCTGATCGGGCTCGGCAAGTCGATGGCGCTCGAGGGCGCTCGATTCGGTATCACCGCGAACATCATCGCGCCCGGCATCATCGGCACCGAGGCCTGGAAGATTGGCGACGCACGGATGAATGATCGCATGGTGCTTCGCACCGCGATGCGCAGCCCGGGCGAGCCCGAGGACATCGCCAACGCGATCGTGTTCCTCGTGTCTCCGGAAGCGCGCTACATCACCGGTCAGGTGCTCACCGTTGCGGGAGGCATCGACCTCTTCGTCTACTGACACGAGCGATCCGACCGCGACGCGTCAACCGGTCGATATCGGCGTGACGTACTGGTCGCGCGAAGTCGGTCCGTACGTCTGGCACGAGTACGACGCCGCGCGGACCGAGGCGGAGCTGCGTGCCATCCAGGCAAGCGGTCATCGCACCGTGCGCACGCATCTGCTCTGGGACGCGTTCATGCCCACACCGTCGCGCGTTGAGCCGGCGCGCCAGCGCAATTTCGAGCATTTCCTCGGCGTCGCAGCCGAGCTCTCGTTGCAGGTGATCCCCGTCCTCTTCGTGCAGACGCTTGGCGGATGCCTGATGCTCCCCGCCTACGCGATCGACGTCGATGCGCGGCGCCCCGGCGTGCGCGCCGTCACCGATGCGGTCACGCAACCCGGCGGGCCACGCTACGTTTACACGGATCAGCTCATGCTCGAGGTGTGCGCTCGCTGGATCGACGAGATGCTCAGCGCATTCGCGGGACATCCGGCGATTGCGATGTGGGACATCGGCCATGATCCCGCCGGAGGTGTGCGACCGCAGCGTATCGAGCACCTGCGCACCTGGACCGCGATGATCAGCGAGCGCATCCATGAGCGTGAGCAACGCTGCATGCTGTCGTTGAGCGCAGATGACCTCGTCATCGCTCGCGCGGTGAGGCCGGCGGAAGTCGCGCGCCTGGTGGACGTCGTTGGTGTCGATCTCGGCAGCAACGCACTGGCTCTGGTCGGTGGCGTCATCGAGCCTGCCGCAGCCACGTTTCTCGCGCAGCTCGGCGAGTCGCTCACCGGCCCTGCGCCGCTGTACGCGCATCTGCACGCCAGGGAACAAGCCGTCGCGGCCGGCGAGGGTGCCCACGAGCTCGACGGCGACACGCAGACGCGACGCTTTGTTGCAGGCGCCATCGATGCGCTGGTCGATTGCGGTTGCGCCGGAGTGATGGCTGCGATGTGGAGCAGTCCCGGTCCGCGCGCAGCCGACGTACCACCATTCGACCGTCGGCACGGCCTGCGCGACGCCGGGCTCGTGGATGCGTCGGGCGCGGAGACCGCATTCGGCAGCGTCTGGCTCGAGGAGGCGCGCCGCGAGCGCGAGCGTTCCGCGCCCAACCCGTGGCCCGCGCACATCGATGTCGAGGACTATTACGCGAATCTTCCCGAGAGCCTGCACGAGCTGCGCGCGGCCTGGGAACGCGGCTCAAGCGAATACCCTGCTATGCTGCGATGAGCACCGGAACGGCGAGAAATCGTTATCCTTCGGTGCTTCCATCGCGGTCTTTTGCGGGTTCCCGTTGCTGACAGGGGACGCTCCCATAGTGGTCGTGAACGCGGTGGGCGTCCGTGTCGGCGAGAGTCCTGGAGGACATGCAGTGACCGCTGGAAGAATCAAGAAGATTATTCCCGACCGTGGATTTGGTTTCGTTCGCGCGGACGATGGCAACGAGGTGTTCTTTCATCGCACCGAGCTGACCACCGTCGACTTCGACGCCCTCCAGGAAGGCGAGCAGGTGACGTTCGACATCGTCGACTCGCCCAAGGGCCCCCGCGCGCGCAACCTGCAGAAGGTCTGATCTCAGCGGGGTAACCCGCTGCGTTCTCTCCTAGGCGTCGCTGCGCAACGCGCGCAGCCGGGCTACTGCCGCGTCCACGCGATCTGCTTCGCGCCCGTGCAGGCGGATGACGAGTTGTCGTCGCTCAACCTGCGGGTAGGAACCGACGGTCACGTCGGGGAACTCCGCCGCGAGCACGAGCATGGGCTCGGACATCTCTGACTCGGGCACCGATCGGTAGCGCACCTCGCGCACCACCGGAGCCGTGCCACCGGCGAAGTATGTGGGGATCAACTCCTCCTCGACGATGGTGCTGAACTCGCGCGGGATGCCGGGGAGGACGAACAGCCACCGGTCGTCGCCGACCTCGATGGCCAGAGGTGGCGCCATGCCCAGGCGATTGGTCAGCACCGTCGCACCGACCGGGACCATGGCACAGCGCCGGTTGGCCTCCGACACCACGGGCTTGTCGATCCAGCCGGCCGCGTGCATCCGCCGCGCCAGGGCCTCGATGTTTCCGTAGGCGATCGGGTTGAGCTCGAGCGGGCGTCCGAGCGCGTCGGCCACCGCCTGGAAGGTGCGGTCGTCGGGCGTCGGACCGATCCCACCGCAGACGGCGATCCGCGAGATCTCCGGGTCGTCGATCGCGCGCCGGATGGCGGCGATGATCGCGGTAGGGGTGTCGGGGACCACCTCGATGTGCGTGACCGGACGTCCCGCGGCAAACGCCTGGCGCGCCAGGAGACTCGAGTTGGTGTCCTGCGTGTGCCCGCTGAGGATCTCGTCGCCGACCGTCACGATGGCGGTCAGGCCGGTGGCGTTCGGCACCGGCCCAGCATAGGCGTTGGTGCGGGGGAGGACCGGCCGGGTACAATGCGGCGGCCCCGGGGTGGCGCGGATTACAGCCGCCCGGGCACTTACTCGCTGTCCTTAGGAGACCTGAGCGCATGCCGACCCTTGATCGCGCCATCCTGCTGCCCATTGGCGCAGCCGGGCTGGTGGCGCTCCTCTTCGCCGTCTATCTGATCTTCTGGGTCCTCCGGCAGCCCGAGGGCAACGACAAGATGAGGGAGATCGCCAAGGCGATCCAGGAGGGCGCCCAGGCATACCTCAATCGCCAGTACACGATCATCGCCGGGATCGGCGCGGTCATCTTCCTGTTCCTCACCTTCACGCTCGGGTGGAAGACGGGTGTCCTCTTTCTGATCGGCGCAGTGCTCAGTGGTGCAGCCGGCTATGTGGGGATGAACATCTCAGTGCGCTCCAACCTGCGCACGGCCGAGGCGGCACGTGGTGGCGTCAATCCCGCGCTCCAGCTTGCCTTCAGGGGCGGCGCGGTCACCGGGTTCTTTGTCGTCGGATTTGGATTGATCGGCGTCGCGCTTGCCTACGGGCTCTTCCAGGACTTCAACGCGCTGGTCGGATTCGCCTTTGGCGCGTCACTCATCTCGGTGTTCGCCCGCCTCGGCGGCGGTATCTACACCAAGGCGGCCGACGTCGGCGCTGACCTGGTCGGCAAGCTCGAGGCCGGGATCCCCGAGGACGACCCTCGCAACCCCGCGGTCATCGCGGACAACGTCGGCGACAACGTCG
>PKWB01000165.1:0-18082 GCA_003131685.1 Candidatus Dormiibacterota bacterium | reverse complement strand
CGATCATCGGCACGTTCTTCGTGCGCATGGGCCGCGGCACCTGGATCATGGGGGCGCTGTACAGGGGTCTGATCGTGTCGGCGGTGGTCGCTCTCGCGGGGTTCCTGCTGATCACCGTGCTGCTCAACAACGGCGGATACCTCACGCACTTCGACCATCCGGTGTTCAACCTCTTCTGGTGCGCGGTCATCGGCATCGTCATCACGGTGCTGATCGTCGCGGTCACCGAGTTCTTCACCGGCGCTCAGTTCTGGCCGGTTCGCACTATCGCTCGCGCGTCGCAGACCGGACACGCAACGAACATCATCGCCGGGCTCGCCATCGGTATGGAGGGGACGGCGATTCCGGTGCTGATCATTGCCATCGGGATTCTCGCCTCAGCCGCTCTCGGCGGCCTGTACGGGATCGGCATTGCAGCGACGGCGCTCCTGAGCATGACGGGCATCGTCGTCGCCATCGACTCGTATGGACCGATCACCGATAACGCGGGCGGCATCGCCGAGATGGCCAACCTCCCGGAGAGCGTGCGCAAGGTGACCGATCCCCTCGACGCCGTCGGGAACACGACCAAGGCGGTCACCAAGGGATATGCGATCGGCTCGGCCGGGCTCGCTGCCCTGGTGCTCTTTGCGAGCTACACGGACATCCTCAACAACACGCTGCACGGCGCCGGCCTCGTCTCGGTCACGTTTGACCTGACCGCCCCCCCGGTCATCGCCGGTTTGCTGCTCGGCGGCATCATGCCGTTCCTCTTTGGGTCCCTGGCGATGCTCGCGGTCGGCCGGGCCGCGGGCGAGGTGGTCATCGAGGTACGGCGCCAGTTCCGCGAGATCCCCGGGATCATGGACGGCACCGCCAAGCCCGAGTACGGCAAGACCGTGGCGCTGGTGACGGCGGCCGCGCAGCGCGAGATGATCATCCCGGGCATCCTTCCCGTGATCGCGCCGCTCGTGGTCGGCTTTCTCATCGGGCCGCAGGCGCTCGGGGCGATGCTCCTCGGGACGATTGTGGTCGGGCTCTTCGTCGCCCTCCAGATGACCACCGGCGGTGGTGCCTGGGACAACGCCAAGAANNGATCAACCCGATGATCAAGGTGATGAACATCATCGCGATCCTCGCCATCCCGACGATCGCGCTGCATCACGTCTTCTTCTAGATCCGAGCTCTGCCGGTAGCGTCGGAACGCCAAATCTCGCACCTCGGCATACTTTACGTATGGCACAGACGGTTGGCCCTGTGGATCAGGCGGCCGGAATCCGTCAGCCGCACGAGCGGTCCCACCACCGTGATCTCCAGGGTGGCGCCGCACGCGCCGCGGTCTTCGGCATCAGCGACGGCCTCCTCACCAACATCTCACTGATCCTCGGGGTTGCCGGCGCGAATCCCGTTCCGTCCGTGGTCCTGCTCGCCGGGCTGGCGGGACTGGTGGCCGGAGCCTTCTCGATGGCAGCGGGGGAGTACGTGTCGATGGCCGCCCAGTCGGAACTCCTGCAGCGCGAGTTGGAGATAGAGCGACGAGAGCTGGAGCGCCATCCTGAAGATGAAACCCGCGAGCTCGCGGCCACCTACCGGCTTCGGGGCGTCGAGGAGGCTGATGCTCGTCGCATCGCCGAGGCGATCATGCGCAACCCCGAGGTCGCCCTCGAGGTCCATGCACGCGAAGAGCTTGGACTGCAGCCGGGCAAAACCGGGAACCCCTGGCAGGCTGCCGGCTCCTCGTTCGTCATGTTCTCCATAGGGGCTGTCATCCCGCTCTTCCCGTGGTTCTTCGTGAGCGGGACGACCGC
This sequence comes from Candidatus Dormiibacterota bacterium, assembly GCA_003131685.1. GTDB lineage: Bacteria > Chloroflexota > Dormibacteria > Aeolococcales > Aeolococcaceae > Palsa-851. The sequence goes on along the minus strand of PKWB01000165.1, from coordinate 16,295 downwards.
GGCGCTGCTGTCGATCGTGCTCGGTGCCGTCTCGGTGCTCGCGGTCGGATGGACGGTCGCCATCTTCACCGGCCGGTCCCGGGTCCGATCGGCGCTCCGCCAGCTGGCATTCGCGACGGTCGCGGCCGGGGTAGCATTCGGCGTCGGCCACCTGGTCGGTAACCTGGTGAACGTCAGAACAGGCTGATCCCGTTCCTGTCGCGTCGCACGGGGGAAACGGAAGGCGAGGCTTAGAGTGAGAGGCATGCGAAGAGCGGCTGGGGTCGTGGTTCTGGCGATGGTGTGGGCCATCGCGGTCCCCACGGCGCTTTCGCGACCGGTAGCCGCGTTCACGAGCCCTACGCTTGTGCAGACATCCCGGCGACGTCGGGTGATCCGGGAACCTCAATCACGTACCAGTACACGTGGGATCCGGGCGATTGCGGCGTCCTTCCGACAGACAGCCTCACCATCCAACTCAATTGGCAGTCCCCAACTGAGCTGATCGGGACGGGTACTGCCGCAGGCACGACTTGCTCCGGCCCTGTGACCGGGGCGGTCCCGAACAACGCAACGCCGGGAGTCGCCGATACACCACAGCGTCGCTTTTTGACAACACGACGGGCACCCCGGTCGCAAACAGCGAGGCCACGGCGACGACCTCGTTCTTGGTCACGCCCACCCCGACTCCAACCCCGACACTGAGTACCGCACCGACTACATCCGTGGTGTCTACGAGAAGTTCCTCACGTACTCGGTCTGCGCTGTCGCTTCCGACCCCGGTGGGAACACGAGTGGCACACGTGGTCTGCTCGCTCGCGTGCCGGGCGGGTGGTTCGGGCTCGGCATCTTCGTCGCCGTGCTGATCGTGGGACTCGGCGCCGCGGCCTTCTTCACGCTCGAGCGGCGCCGCTTCGCACGAATCTACCCGAACGAGTTGCCCCGCCACCGCCCCGACTGACCTGATCCTGCGCGCACTGACCGGTCCTCTAGACTCGGGAGAGGGTGGACGAGTATCAACTGGAGATCCAGTCGTTGCGCCGGACGCTCGCTCGATTGCGCGAGGAGGAGGCCGACCCGGCGCTGATCGAAGAGTTCGAGACCGAGTATCGCAACCTCAGCTCGCTCTACAAAGCGGCGACCGACACCTTCGACGCAGACCGGAGCGAGCCGCGGCTTCCGGACGCGCTCGCCTCACTCGGGTTCGGCGACTGGACGCTGAGCAACGTGTACAGCTTCGTGTATGACGCGTCGATGGAGCTACCGGTTGACGACGGGCGCGAGCTGGCGCGTCGCATCGACGAGACCGACTATGCCGCCTCGTTGCTGGCCGTGGTCGAAGCAGAGGACTGACGTCCCGGGACCTTCTTGCCGGGGTTGAGCACGTCATGCGGATCGAGGGCCGTCTTCATCCGGCGCATCAGCGCCACGGTTCCCGGGCCGAGCTGCCGCTCCACGTACTCGAGCTTGGCGGCGCCGACGCCGTGCTCGCCGGACAGCGAGCCGCCCATCGACAGCACCGTCTCGAAGAGCTCGCCGGCGGCCGCATCCGCGCGCGCCCGTTCTCCCTCGATCCGCGGATCGATGAGGAACGTGGCATGGACATTGCCGTCACCGAGATGACCGAAGTTCACCACCGGAAGCTCGTGCTTGGTGCCCAGATCTCGGGTGTGCGCGACCAGCTCGGCGACGCGATCCCGCGGGACGACCACGTCCTCGTTCACCTTGCCGATCTGCACCTTGGCGACGGCAGCGCTGACCGCCTTGCGGGCGGCCCAGAGACGCTGTGCCTGACCCGGCTCGGTCGCGCGCTGGAGCTGTGAGGCCCCGGCGCGGGTGATCGCCGTGCACGCGGCCTCGGTGTCGGCGCCGACGGTGGCCGGGTCACCCTCGAGCTCGACGATGAGCAGGGCCGCACTGTCGCCACCGATGTTGCCGCCGCCGGCCTTGCGAACCGCATCGAGCGCGCCGGCGTCGAGGAACTCCAGGGCCGCCGGAACGATGCCTGCCTCACTGATCTCGGCCACCGCCGCGGCGGCTCGCTCCATGCCGCTGAAGGTGGCGGCCAGCGTGGAGCGGGTCTTCGGGGCGGGGATCAGCCGCAGGAGCACCTCGGTGATCACCCCGAGCGTTCCCTCCGAGCCGACCAGGAGCGAGAGCAGCCCCGATCCAGACGTGTCCCCGCCTTCACCGAGGCGCACGATCCGTCCGTCGGAGAGGACGGCGGTGACGCCGGCGACGAAGTCGGCGGTGACGCCGTAGCGGAGCGTATGCGGACCGGCGGCGTTGCAGGCGACGTTCCCGCCGATCGTGCAGGTCGTCGACGAGCCCGGGTCGGGCGGGTAGTACAGTCCCGTCGCTGCGGCCTGGGCGTGAATGCCGGCGGTGATGGCGCCGGCCTGCGCGTGGATGCGCAGTGCCTCGGATTCGATGCCGAGAATCCGGTTGAGACGGGCAAGGCTGAGGATCACGCCGCCACGCGACGGCGAGGCGCCCGCCGCGTACCCGGTCCCCGCGCCACGAGGGACGATCGGGACCCGGTGGACCGCACAGACGCTGACGACGCCGGCGACCTCCTCGGTCGATCCCGGGAACACCACAGCGTCCGGAAGGTGACGCTCGCCGGAGGCTCCCCAGGCGTCGTATGCGTACGCGGCGAGATCCGCTGGACGTGTGTAGACGTGTGAGGGAGCGACCTGACCCTCGAGATCGCGAATCACGCGGCGATCGAGCATGCCCGCCGCATTGTAGAGAGCGCATCAATTCCGGTGCACCCTGTCGCACCGACGGCGGTGCGCAGCAGGGATCAATGCCGTTGAATAAGGTGTGTGAGAGGACGTGCCCTGGCGTGCGCGCTCGGCTGCTTCGCATCGCTCGCCGTGAGCGGCTGCAGCCCCTCGCCACAACCCTCTCGCCCGCCCTCACCGACGAATCGCGTCACACCGGTTCGGCTCGTCGTCGCCCCGCCCCAGGCGATCGCGCTCGCCAACACCTTCGAGGGTCAATTCAGCACACGCGACTATGCGTCGCAGTGGTCTGAGCTCGCGCCACAGGAGCAGGCGTTGTGGCCCTCGGCAGCCGAACGCACGGCGATGCTCACCAGGAAATTCGCGAAAGCGGCCGTGGAGCGTGTCTCAGTCGGCGACCCGAGACTCCTATCGACATGGACGCCGCCCGAGGATCCTGCGATCCACATTGAGGACGTCTGGCAATTCCCCGTCCACGTGGTCTTCGCCGACCCGGCGGCGCTGCGTCCCGCCGGCGTCGCCGCGCTCTTCTCCATGACGGCGCTGCAGATCACGACCGACCCCGCGTCCGGCGCAGCGGCGCTGCTCGGCGAGGGCCCGGAGTCGCTTGATGCGCCAATCATCCTTCCCGCATCGATCCCGATCGTGAAGCTCGACGCGCCGATCCTGATGTATCACCTCGTCGATCAGATCCCGCCTCGGTCGATCGAACCGTCGACGTATGGATGGCAGCTCGAGATCGGTCTCACGACGCTGCCGAGCGCCTTCGACGCACAGATGGCGTTCCTGGCGCGCATCCATGCGAACGCGATCTCACTTCAGCACCTTTCCGATGCGCTGCTCTACGGGCTTCCACTGCCACCGCATCCGTTTGTGATCACATTCGACGACGGACGCCTGAGTCAGTGGACGAATGCCGTCCCGGTGCTGCGCGAGCATGGGTTCACCGCGGTGTTCTTCCCATGCACCGCACTGATCGGTGGGAAGGTCGGGCCGCAGACGTACATGACCGCCTCCGAGATCCAGAAGCTTGCGACCACCGGCTTTTCGATCGAGGATCACACGGTCAATGACGACACCGACTTCTTCTCCGCAGGACCGGGGACGCTCAACCTGCTGACCAATCGAACCAAGACCGTCCTCATGAACCTCACCGGCGATCCGGTGCAATTCATCGCATACACAGGCCTCTGGCCGTGGCCGACAAGCGCACAGGGAGCGACCCAGGAGGCGTCGATGTTCAAAACGCTTGCCAGCTATGGCTATATGGCGGGCGTTCAGGACCTTCGCCGCGACAGCACAGTCGATACCAGCACCGCGTTGTGGCAGCTGCCTCGGGTCCGCGTCGGGCTCGGGACATCCCTCTCATTCTTCGAACACTGGTTCACCACCCAGCCATCCTGAGCTTGGTCAGAGGGGGCCCTGGGTATACTCGAGGCACGATGAGTGATCCTGAGTTGCTTGGCGCCCTCGAGCGCGCGCTCGCGACCGTCATCGACCCCGAGTTGCACAAGCCGATGCTCCAGCTCGGGATGCTGCGTGACCTGGGGATCGAAGGCGGGGTCGCATCGCTTCGGGTTGTGCTCACCACCCCGGCATGCCCGCTCAAGGACCGCATCCGTGAGGACATCGATGCAGCCGTCGTCGGCGTGGTGCCCGGGATTACGCGGGTCGAGATCCGCTGGGATGCGGAGGTCAGCTCCACGCGAGGGCTGCCCGGCCGCCAGGAGATCGCCGGGGTTCGCAACGCCATCGCGATCAGCGCGGGCAAGGGCGGCGTGGGCAAGACGACCGTTGCGGTCAATGTCGCGATCGCCCTGCGACTGGCCGGCGCCCGCGTGGGACTGCTCGACGCGGACGTCTACGGACCGAACGTGCCGATCATGCTCGGGATTCGCGAGCGCCCGCACGCAGGTCCTGACGGAAAGATGCAGCCGCTCGAGGCGCATGGACTCAAGGTCGTGTCATTCGGCACCATCCTCGACCCGGGTCAGCCGGTGATCTGGCGCGGGCCGATGCTCGCCAAGGCGCTGCGCGAGTTCCTCTACGAGGTGTCGTGGGGCGAGCTCGATTACCTGGTCATCGATCTCCCGCCGGGCACGGGCGACGTGCAGCTGAGCCTCGCGCAGAGCATGCCGATGACCGGTGCGGTCATCTGCACAACCCCGCAGGACGTGTCGCTCGCCGACGTGAGTCGCGGCATCGAGATGTTCCGCAAGCTCAACGTTCCGGTCCTCGGCGTCGTCGAGAACATGAGCNNCCGTTCCGCTCGACCCGCGCATCCGCGGTGCGGACGGCGACGGCCGTCCGATCATGGCCGCCGCCCCCTCGAGCCCGATCGGCGAGGTCTTCCGTGATGTCGCCTCGCACATCGCCGCCCAGGTGAGCCAGGAGAACTTCAGCGCGGCCGCCGGTCCCGTGATGCCCTCGGGTCCGCGCCTTCCCGTCGCTCCGTAACGACCAGGCGAGGCGCGGCCGGGCTGATCAGCCGCCGATGACTTCCTTGACGGCATCGCGCACGGTTCGCAGCGCGTTGACGTCATCGGTGAAGACGCGGATGACCTGGTTGTGCTGCGGCAGTCGTGCCGCCAGCTCCGCGGCCCGCGCGGCCTCGATGGTGTCGTTGAGCGGGTCGTAGATCCTCACCATACCGTCGTCGGTCATCGGGTTCTGGGGGGCGATGCGCGCGATCGCGACGTCGACCNNGCGAGCGCCGAGTGCTTTGGAACCGAGCTGCGCGTCGAGCCGCTCCTGCAGCGTCGAGGTATCCGTTCCCATGTGGACGACGCTCTCGTAGGCGAGATGCCAGGGGAGATCGCGCGCGGCGATGCGCGCCCACACGTCGGCGAGGCGGCGCCGTTCGCTTCCCGGCGGTTCGCGGAGCCAGCGCTGTACTGCGACCAGCATTGACCAGTCGTTCAACAACTCATATTCATCGAGGTGTTCGAGCGGGTTCCCATGCAGCAGCTGCGCGATCGTGTCCGCGAAGACCTCGCGCATCGACAGGTCGAACCTGCGGCCGGTTCGGTGGTGGTAGACCTGCAGGTACATGTAGAGACGTGACGCGAGGAACATCTCCAGCGCGCCTGCGGCATGCGCGTGCAGCACGATGCTGTCGCCGCTGACGAACGTGTAATGGATGAGGCGTTGCACCTCCACCGCGCCGAGGCTGATGCCGCACATGTACGCATCGCGCGGGACGTAATCGAGGTTGTCGACGGTGGCGGGGCCGCAGAGAATCGGCTTCAGCGCGCGCAACCACCCCGGCGGCACGTAGCCCTCGATATCGGCATCCGCCATCACCCACGCGACCCACATCGGATCGATCTGCTCGCCGGATGAGAAACGACCCGAGGGACTGGCGCGGAGCGAGCCGATGATGTCGGCAAGCTGATGCGTCACGAGGTGACGTCCGATCACCTCGTGATCGAGGTGCCACTGTTCCAGCACCTCGTGGTCGAAGAAGTGCCCGAACGGGCCATGACCGACGTCGTGCAGAAGTCCCGCGATCCTGAGCGTCTCCTCGACCAGTGCCGGCGACGGCGCGTCAGGGAACGCGATACGCAGTGATGCGTCGACCCGTCGTGCGAAGAGGCTCGCCAGGTGCATCGCTCCCAGCAGGTGGGTGAAACGCGAATGTTCGGCGCTGGGAAACACCCACCACGCCGACTGGAGCTGGTGGACGCGGCGGAGACGCTGCAGCCAGACCGTGTCGAGGAGCTGACGCTCGCTCGCCTCACCGGGCCGGTCCTTGGTGATCTCTATGTAGCCATAGAGGGGATCGGCGATGAGGTTGACCTGGCGGAAGCGTTCCGCCGCGCCGAGGGAGTTAGTCGTCCTCGTCCTCTTCCTCGTCGTCACCCTCTTCTTCGTCGTCGTCATCAGCGAGCGAAACCGGTTTCCAGCCGCGTAGGTCGGTCATCGAGCATCTCCTGAAGTGGGCGATCTGCCAGTGATCCTTAGGATGATTTTATACGCCATCGCCGCTGCCAGACGCCGGGACAGTGGTCTGGCGAGCACCATGTGGATGTCACGAAACCATGATCTCTGTCACAGGGGCGTGTCACAAGCGGCATTCGCACCTAGAATCGAGACGGTGCGCCGCACATTCATCCTGTCGTCCGCATTGGTCGCCGCACTCACCGTTGCGTGGTCAGCGACGCCAGTCATCGCAACCGCATCCGTGCGCGCTGGATCGCTCACAGCAACGTCACAGCATGCAGGTGGCGATTCGCATCGGATCAATGCGCACACGCTGAGCGCTCCAGCGGTTGCGGCGGGAAGCTTCCCGTCGCTCCTGCAGAAACAGCCGGGGCTCAGCGATCAGCTCGCGATCGAGCATGCAGGATCGAGCAATCCCAACGTGACGGCGCCCGCCGATCCGAGCATCGCGATCGGCCCGAGCAACATCGTCGAAGCGGCGAACAGTGCTCTCGAAGTCAGCACGCGCTCAGGTGCAACCCCGGTGTTCATGAACCTCAGCGCGATGGTCGGCAATACCTCGGGTTTCTCGCTGCGCTACCCGCACGTCGTGTACGACCCCCTGTCCGGGCGCTTCATCCTGATGGTGCTGGAGTACAACCCAGTGTTGTCAGGGTGCGTGAGCCAGGTGGAGATCATGCTGTCGCAGGCCAACCCGGCGCTGCCGTGGATCACGCGGGGTTCGATCAACATCGATCCCGAGATTGCCGGTGGCGTGGAGATCTCCACTGTGTCGCTCGCCATCACCGCGAATGTCCTGGTCGAGTCCAGCGACTACCAGAGCTGCACCACGGGTCTCCCGGTGGCAAGTCAGATGGTGGTCTTCCGGAGAGCGGACTTCATCAGCGGCGCGTTCACCGCCAACAGCGACGCGTTCGTCGAACCGGGGCCGGTCGGGCTGCAACCCGCGCAGGCATGGACCGCGCAATCGGTCGAATACGCGGTTGCGAATGATGCCAGCTGCACGATCGTCGGCAAGGTGCCGGGCAGCATCGCGGTATTTGCCATCAATGGACTTCCCACCGCCGGTGCGGTCTCGGTGATATGTACAGCCGGGTCCGAGCCCACGGCGACGAGCACCCCGCCGGCGGCAGTGCAGCTCGGCACGGCGGCCACGCTGACCACCGGTACCGACCGTTTCCTGAGCGCCGTCTGGCAGGGTAATGTGCTCTGGGTCGCGGGGAACACCGGTTGTACGCCGAGCGGGGACAGCCAGGCGCGCTCGTGCCTGAACGTCGTGTCGATTCCGGCGACATCGACCGGATCCGTTGGCGTGCCGGCGCAGTTCCCGGCTGAGTCCGTGAGTGGTGCGTACCTCTACGACCCCGCGCTCGCCCTCGACAGCGCCGGCGATGCCATCCTGACCTTCGACAAGTCGTCGAGCGCGGCCCTCGAGTCGATGATGGTCGCCGCGATCACCGGCGGTGTGTGGAGCACCTCGACGACGCTGCAGCCGAGCAACGACTTCTACCAACCCGCGGCATGCTCGACGTGCTCATGGGGCGACTATTCCGCGGCAGTTCAGGACCCATCGCGCCCCACTGACGTGTGGGTGGTCTCCGAGGAGAACACCGGCGACACCGGCCCGGGGTGCGCGACGGTGAACACCTGCTGGAACACGTACATCGGCCGGTACACATTCGGGGGGCCGGTGATAACGTCAGTGTCGCCCGCCGCGGGACCGGCATCGGGCGGCGAGCTGGTCATCGTTGCCGGTTACGACTTCGGCACCGACAGCACGTTCACCTTCAACGGCGCCCCGCTGCTCCCCAGCACGCTCACTCCCGACGCGTTGACATTCACGACACCGCCGGGCCCCTCGGGACTCGTCGAGGCGCAGGTGCACGACTCGCTGGGCACCAGCCCGATCACGGTTGGCTCGGGCTACATCTACGTCGGACTGGCCAACTATCACGCGATCGCGCCCTATCGAATCCTGGACACCAGGCCGTCCAACTGCGTGCAGTGCGCGCAGGATCCGACGTTTGGACCCGGCGCGATCGAGAAGGTTCAGCTCACCGGGCTCTCATTCGGGGTGCAGATTCCCGCTGACGCGACGGCGGTGGTCCTCAACGTGACCGAGGTCGCAGGCAACGCGAACAGCCTCCTCACCGTCTATCCGTTTGGGACAGGACTCCCACGCGCCTCCAACCTCAACTTCGCGGCCGGCAAGGTGATCGCAAACCTGGCCACGGTGACCCTCGGCCAGGGCGGAGCGATCGACATCTACAACGCCGCCGGGACGGTCAACGTCCTGGCCGACGTCCAGGGGTACTTCGAGCCACCGGCGTCAACCACGGTCGTCGGCGAATTCCATCCGATCGCGCCGGTCCGGGTGTGTGATACCAGGAGTCAGTCGCCGACGCCCGCGTGCAGGGCGCATGGCATCGTCGGCCCCGGCGCCGCCATGCTCGTCAATGTCACCGGCATCGGGATCGGGTCCGACATGGTCCCCGGCGACGGGACCGCGTCGGCCGTTGTCGTCAACCTCACCGCCGTGGCCGGCACCGCCGGTACCTTTCTGAGCCTCTCGGCGACCACCGCCAGCGGCCAGTGTCCGTACAGCGGGAAGACGGGCCCGCAGTTCTCCGACGTCAACCTCTCCGCTGGGTTGGTGGCGGCGAACCGGGTCATGGTGCAGCTCGGGCCATCCACTCCGGGAGGGCACAACACGTCGCTGTGCGTCTTCAACGCCGCCGGGTCGATCAATGTGGTCATCGACGCCAACGGCTGGTTCGGCAGCTCCACCGCCGTGGCAGGCGCGCAGTACCAGGCGATCCAGCCGACGCGCATCTGCGACACGCGCCCGCCTGGCGGAACCGGCTGCGCCGGGCATCCGCTCTCTCCACCGACTCCGTCGCTGATCACGGTTGCCGGGCAGGGAGGGATTCCCCGGGTCACCTCGGGCACCACGGTTGTGGCGGTGATCGCCAACCTGACGGCGATCGCGCCGACCACGGCGACCTACCTGGTCATGTACCCGGCGAATCTGACCAAGCCGCCGAATGCCTCCGACATCAACCTCAGCACCGGCGAGGTGCTCCCCAACCTGACTGTCGTGCAACTCGACCCGGCGGTCGGAGCCGACCAGGGCGACGTCGATCTGTACACTCCGGCGGGCAGCGTCAACGCGATTGTCGACATCGAGGGATGGTTCCAGTAACCGCCTGACCCCGTTCGGTTCCCGTCGTCACCGGTGGCCGAACTCGATCGTTGCGACGCCGTGACGGCAACGTCAGAGGACGTCTGGCAGTCTGGGCCGGCATGCATTCGTCCTTCCATCGGCTCGCGCTTGCCGCGCTGCTCGCTGGATCCGCGAGCTTTGCTCCGCTCTTGGGTGCCGGAGCTGCGGCCCGGACCACCGCGGACACCACGGCGCCGGTGACGGCTGCTTGGAGCGTGGGTGCGGTGGTCGCGCTGACGGCAGCGCCGCGGATCCCCACGGCGCCGAAGAGCTCCGCGCCGCCGCCTGCGGCGCCGACGGTCACGCACGGCATGCTCGCCGCCGAGACCGCGGGCACCGGCAACTACGGTCAGCCCCTCATCAGCGGCTGCACCTGGGCCACATGGGTCACCAAGTGCCAGAACCTGACCGCATACGGCAACGGCTCATCGTTCGACGACGTGGGGTGTGGGACGCCCTTCGGATGTGAGTTCGGACCGGAGTTCCAGTGCACCCAGCTCGCGCTTCGCTATGCGTACTACGCGTGGGGGGAGCCGGCGACCTGGGGCGGCCAGGCGTACTCGATGTGGAGTGCGGGTCCGACCCTCCCGATCCCGCTGCAGCAATTCGCGAACGGGGCCGGCGTGGCGCCGGCGCAAGGCGACCTCATGATCTTTGCCCCCGGCTGGCTCGGCCGCTACTGGGACGGCTCGGGCCACGTCGCGATCGTTCGCGATGTCGGACCCGGATACGTCGACCTCGTCGAGCAGAACGCCACGTCGTCGGGAACCGATCGCTTTCCGCTCAACGGTTCGCTGGTCACCGCCAACGGGTACACGCCGATCATCGGCTGGCTCCGCCAGACTGAGCAGACCCCGGCGGAGCTCACCGCGTCGACCGTAGCGGGCACCCCGCAGAGCGTCTCGGATCAGCCCGGCGATATGGACGTGATCTGGCGTGGTACGGACGCGAAGCTCCACGACATCGCCTATCGCAGCGAGGCCTGGCAGGCGGCTGGGCTTGCCGTCAGCACCGCGGACGTCGCCTCCGACCCCGCCGTCGTGTCACCGACCCCGGGGCAGGTTGACGCCTTCTGGGAGGACGGCACCGGCAATCTCTGGCAGGTTCAGTCCCAGACTGGCTATTTCGGCTCCGAGTCGTGGCTCACGCCGCAGGAACTGCAGACGGGGCTGGCCCCCGGTTCGGCCCCGACCGCTGTGAGCCAGGGTCCCGGCGAGATGGAGGTCATCTGGAAGAGCGTGGACGGCCAGCTCTGGGTGAACACCTTCACCGGGACCTGGTCAGGCGCGACCCCACTCAACTCCGGCCCCGTCCAGGGCAACCCGAATGCGGTGGCTACCGCCGATGGGACGGTCGGGGTCGTGTGGCGAGATGCCGCCGGCAATCTGTGGAGCGACCTCTCCTCGGCATACGGGTGGTATGGCGCCCACGAGATCGGCACCGGTGGCCTGGCCAGCGATCCGACCGTGGTGACGGCTGGGGTCGGCAACGTCGACGCGATCTGGCGGACCCGCACCGGGTCGGTATGGGCTGCGGGCGTGACCCCGAATGGTGGTCCCGGGCAGGTGGAGGTGGACGCGACCGTGAGCATGGGCCGGCCGGCTGCGGCTGGCACCGCGGCGAGCGCGGTGACCGTCGTGATGCAGCGCGCCAATGGCAGCCTTGCCGCGGCGGTCTACGACCCGCATAACGGGTGGGTCGGCCCCGAACAGCTCAACCAGGTCGCGGCGAGCTCGCAGCTCTCCGCGGTGAGCTGGTACAGCAACGCAGTTGCCGCCTTCTGGCAGGGGAGTGGGAACAGCCTCTGGTGGTCGGCGGCATGCGACGGGTGTGCGGCGCATCCGCCCCCGGTATACAACCCGGCTCCGTAGCCTCCCCATCGCGCGAGGCCGATGACGCGGTCCGGTGGCCGCGGGCGATGATCCCCGGGTGACGATGCTGTCCGAGCTGGCAAGCGCCGGCGACGCGATCGCTCGAACCTCCTCGAAGTCGGAGAAGGTGCGGATCCTTGCGCAGTTCCTTGCCGCCACCGATGAGGGCGAGCTCGCGCAGGCGGCGCGCTACTTCGGCGGTGGTGTCTTTCCGGCGGGGGACCAGCGCACCCTCCAGGTGGGCGGCGCCGCGTTCTCGGCGGTGCTGCGTGCCGTCAGCGGCGCCGACGACGCGACCATCCGAGCGGCCTGGCGGCGGCACTCGGACACCGGTGATGTGACTGGCGAGCTCCTGTCGGGCGTCGACGGCCGTGAGACGGCGCCCGTCTCGATCGACGAACTCGGCCGGGAGTTTGCGGAGATCGCCAGTGCGCGCGTGGCCAAGGAGCGGAACGCGCGGCTGAGCGCGCTCCTCGGGCGCGTGACGGCTGATGAGGCGCGCTACATCGCCAAGCTGATCACCGGCGAGCTGCGCATCGGGTTGCGCGAAGGGCTTGTGGAAGAGGCGATCGCGATCGCGTTCGGTGCGCCATCCGACGCGGTGAGCCGGGCGGTGATGCTGACTGGTGACCTTGGTGAGGCGGCGCTCCGGGCACGCGCGGGAAGGCTTGATGACGCTGCCCCGCACTGGTTCGTGCCGCTTCGGTTCATGCTCGCGACACCGGTCGCCGACGCCGCCGAGGCGGTTGCACGACTCGGCGACGATGTCTGGGTTGAAGACAAATATGACGGAATCAGGTGCCAGCTCCACCGGCGCGGCAGCGAAGCGGCGCTCTACAGCCGCGACTTGAAGAACATCTCAACCCAGTTTCCCGAGATCACCGATGCCGCGGTGCATCTTCACGCCGACGTGATGCTCGATGGCGAGATCCTCGCGTTCCACGATGGGCGCGTGATGCCCTTTCACGCGCTCCAGACACGGCTCGGACGTGTCGCGCCGGACGCCGAGGTGATGGCGGCGGTGCCGGTGATCTACGTTGCATGGGACGTGCTCAGGGTGGACGACGAGGTGTTGATCGACCACCCGCTCCGCGAGCGGCGAGCACGCCTCGAAGCGCTGTTGGTGCCGCATCCGCTCGCACTCGCTCACCTCGAGCGGGTTCACGGCGAAGCCGAGATCGATCGACGCTTCGAGGATGCCCGCGCTCGATTGAACGAAGGACTCCTGTTGAAGCAACCCGAGTCCCCCTACACACCGGGCCGGCGCGGCCTGAACTGGCTCAAGCTCAAGCGTCCTCTCGACACGCTCGATGTCGTGGTGGTCGGCGCGGAGTGGGGTCACGGCAAGCGACGCGGTGTGCTCAGCGACGTGACCTTCGCGGTGCGCGTCGACGACACCGATGACCTGGCGACCATCGGCAAGGCGTACACCGGGCTCACCGATGTTGAGATCGCCGAGATGACCGCGCTGCTGCTCGATATCACCATCGCCGATCACGGTCATTACCGCACCGTCGAGCCGCGCATCGTCCTCGAGATCGCGTTCGACGCGGTGCAGTTCTCGNNGTCGACCAGACCGGCGCCTGATCAGCTTCGCTCGAGAAACGCTCCGAAGAGTTCCGGCGTATCCATCGCCGGATCGCCAACCTGGGAGAAGGCGTCGAAACGCGCACGCAGGGCTGCGTACTGCTGCACCAGGGCCCGGTCGTCGTATGCCTCCATGGGATCCCAGGGGTGGAGGTATCGGACCTCGCTGATGCCGGCCTGGAGCATCTCCTTGAGGCAGCCGAAGCAGGGTTGGGTCGTGGTGGTCATCGAGGCGCCGAGCGTCTGCTGACCGAAGCGCGCCGCCGTGAGCAGTGCGTTCTGCTCGGCATGCACGCAGATGCAGATGTCGTATGCACCGCCGCGCAGCCCGTCATCGTCGCGCCATGAGCACCGATGGCAGCCGCCATCGGAGCAGTTCGGCATGCCGAACGGGGTGCCGTTGTACCCCGTGCTCAGGACACGGGCGTCGCGGGTGATCACCGCTCCGACCCGTCGTCCCAGGCAGTCCGCACGCGTTCGGGCGGCGAGGGCGATCAGCAGGAAGTACTGATCCTTGCTTGGTCTGTGCGGCGCTGGAGTGGTCAGGGCTTCCGTCCGAGAAAGGCTGCGAGCCGGTCGATTGCGGGCGCGTCGTCGGCGACAGGTTCGGGTACCGCGAACGGCATGCCCTCACGAGGTCTGTCGGCGAGACGCGTCTGCCAGAGGACAAGCGCACCCTCGGCAAGATCCTCAGGGAGGTCGGCCGGACGCCCGATGGCGCGTGCCAGATCCCATCCGTGGATCAGCAACTCGTTGATGCGCATGTGCACGACCGTCGTCCCAGACTGCTCACCCAACATCGGTGTCTCGACCATACCGTCAAGGAACCCGGGGGTCAGAAAGGCCTCGTGCATCCGTGCGCCGGTCGCTCGGAATCCGGCTGCGGGGTCGTCCCCGAGGCGATCCACGGCTCGCTCCTCCGGCGAGACCGGACCCGATGGGCGTGTGCGATCCGCGACGCCGGCAAAGACCACATTGCCGTTGGCGACATGGTTCAGCAGCTGAAGGACGTCCCAGTCGGTGCAGGGGGTCGGTGCGGTCCACTGATCCGATTGCACGGCGTCGACCAGGCGCTGGACGGCCGCGAAAGTGCGGTCGCAATCGGCCACAACGGACGGGATCTCATTCATACCTTCTATGGTGGCCGAGATCGCCAAGCTCGTGCCGCCGTCCATCCGTGGGTAGAGTCTGCGCCGGGGCGGGTAGCTCAGCCGGTTAGAGCAGGGGGCTCATAACCCCACGGTCCCAGGTTCGAATCCTGGCCCGCCCACCCCTGTTTTGAATTCGAATCGATGGTGATTCGCGTGTCAACTTGGTGACGCGTTTGGTGTGTGACCCCAACGTTGACCCCAACGCGGTTGGGGTCAGATTCGCTGAGAATCGCATCCATCGTCCGGGCGGCCTCGAGCTGCATCGTCTCGGTCACGTGCGAGTACACGTCGAGCGTGAAGGCGACACTCGCATGCCCGAGCATCTCCGATGCGATCTTCGGGTGGACGCCGCCGCTGAGGAGGAGCGTCGCTGCCGTGTGGCGCAGGTCGTGGAAGCGAATCCGGGGGAGTCCGGCTTTCGGCAGGAGGTTCGTGAACGACCGGCGCAGGTTGCTGGCGTCCACCGGCCTACCGAACTCGTTGGTGAAGACGAGTCCGATCGGGTCGTCCCACTCAGCATGAGCGAGGCGTTCGGCTGCGTTCCGAGCGGCGTGCCGCCGAAGCGCACTCAAGGCGGCCTCGGAAAGCTGCAGCTGGCGTCGCGACCGGGCGGTCTTCGGCTCGCTGATGGCTGGGGTGCCGCCCCGTGGCCAGTACAGCGTGCCGGTAACTCGAAGCCGGCCTGTCGCCAGGTCGACATCGCGCCAGCGCAGCGCGAGCAGCTCGCCCTGGCGCATACCCGTGGTCACAGCGAGGACGTACAGCGCCTCCAGGCGATCGTCAGCGGCCATGTCCAGCAACGCCCGGACCTGGCCCGGGTCGAGGGTCCGCATCTCGTGGTGCGCCCGTCGAGGTGGTTGTACGAGCGCAGCAGGGTTGCGGGAGATGAGCCCCCAGCGCGCTGCTTGACCGAACGCCTTGTTGAGGATTTCGTGCAGATGGCGGACGGTGGTCGGGCTCAAACCGGAGTCCACGCGGTCGAGGTAGAGCCGCTGGATGTCGGACGGCTGCAGCTCGGAGAGGCGGCGACGGCCGATGAATGGAAAGACGTGGAGGCGCAGGTGGCGCTCGTACGCGCACCAGGTCTGGGCTCGGATCGTCGACTTTGAGCCGGCAAGCCACTCAACGAGATACGCGGCGACCGTCTGTCGCCCGTCTGGGATGGGAAGCCCATCTTCGTGAGCTTTGATGGCGGCGCGGAGCAGACGAGCGGCCTCGTCGCGCGTCTCCGCATATACCGATCGTCGAAGGAGTCGACCGCCGTGATCGAACGCCACGCGACCTTCCCACCGACCATCGGGACGCCGCCGGACGTTGCCCTCGCCGTTGCCGCGCTTGCTGCTCACGTGATCGTGCCCCCGGTCTGTGTTGGCCCGCAACGCTGGGAACCGCCTCCAAGTGTGCCAGCAGCGGGACGGCCGCGTCTGCCGGACCGGGTCGGGCGCGGTCCGGCTAGATCCTCAGTCGGCTCGAGCATCTACGCGAAGACGCTCGACCAGGGCATCGAGCGCTGCAACAGGAACGCGGCGCAGCCTTCCGAGCTTGACCGTCTCAAGGTCGCCGGAGCTGATGAGCTCGTACACGAACGTGCGGCCGCATCCGAGTCGCTCTGCAACCTCGCGGACGGTGAGCAGCAGTGCGCGTGTCCGGATCGGGCGTTCGTGCGAAGCGCGCACGGACGTCACAGACCGCAGCCGTACATCGGCGTTCTCACGCACACGAGGCTCATCGAAGAACAACTCTGACTGCGCCATGTGTGCACTCTACATCCCTAGCGCTTACCGGTCGCTTACAC
>PKWB01000180.1 GCA_003131685.1 Candidatus Dormiibacterota bacterium | reverse complement strand
CCCATTCCTTGTTGGCGATCGCCAATCCGAGCAGGATCCCGGCCCAGTTGACGTGGCCGCGGAGCGCGGCGAGGACGGCGACGACGCAGAGGACGGCGCCGAGAATCTCCTCCGGGTGGCCGATCTTCATCGCGTAATAGGTCATGGGATTCACGAAGCAGACGGCCAGGGTGAGCGCGGCGGTCAGCGGGCTGCGGCCCGCTGCACGCANNCGCCCAGCGCGGCGAGCGCGAGCAGGCAGGGGAGCGCCGAGAAGCGATAGATGAGCAGCCTGCTGCCGTTGGCAAGCGAGGCGATCAGGGCGAAGGGTGCTCTCAACTCGAGCGACGGCCCGTACGACGGCGCGCTCCTCAGGAACTCCCCGACGCGGCCGTGGAGCAGTGCCGCGAGCGGGATCGCAGCCTCGGTCGAGTAGTCGTTGAGGTTGACCTGCCAGGGCTGCAACCAGGCCATCGCGATCGCGGCCGCGATCGCGATCAGCGTGATCGCAAAGCGCTCCCAGGGCGGCTGACGCAGGCTGTCGGCGGCGGCGCTAATCACTTGGCTGGAGCGTTATCGAAGGCGCAAGTCGGCGCGGGAGCAGGGCTCCGCTCGAGGCGGTGCCCACGCTCGGGCGGTAGATCGCGCCCAGCAGCAGCGCGATCGCGGGCAGGCAGATCAGGTCGAATACCACCGAGCCGAGGTCGGCACTGATGTGGGAGGGAAGCTCTTGGAATATTGCCCACGTGGCTACCGTGGCGAGGAGGCCGTAGAGCGGCGGCCGCCGCAGTCGCAGCGACTCCCAGGCGATCAGCGCGACGATGAACGGCAACGGGTAGTAGCCGTTGTCCCACGGATCGAGCGCACAGCGCAACAGGAGCAGCGCGACGAGAACCAGCAGCGCATCGGCACCGCCGTGGCCGCGGCCCCGTCGTGCAGCGAGCAGCGTCAATGGCAGGGAGAGGGCGATGATCAATGGATGCGCGATGTCAGATATCCAGCCGGGCGGGACGCGGTATCCGACCAGGACGACGCCATTCGAGTTGCGCACGAGGTGTCCAGCGGCGCCGAGGAACCACCAGAGCTGCTGCGGCTGGAAGATCGTGCCGGTCGCGGCGCCAACCGCGGCCCCAACCGCGGATGCTCCGCTCGACGCGTGGCTGGGGAGCTGGGCGGCGATGAGTGGCGCGTAGCACACCGCCGCCACCGTGCCGGCGATCGCGAGCGCCATCGCGAGGTCGGTCCCGGGATCCGCGAGGCGTATGCCGCCCGCGACGTTGACGAACACGTCCAGCTTGGAGACGGAGATGCCGGCGCGCTTGGCGAGCACCGCGAGCATGAGGTGGAGGCGGTTGAGCTCATACCCCGAAGCGGTTCGTCTCGGGAGCTCGAACGGTGAGCCGACCGCGAGCGCCTGCACCTCGACCGCCATCGGCCGGAGCCCGTCGCAGGTGATCGTCAGCACGCTGCCGGAGGCGCCGAGGGATGCCGCGTCGAGCATGCCGCGGCTCGGGGCGGCGAGATCGCGCATCCCGTCGCTCTCCATGGTGAGTAGCCCGACTTCGCCGGTCGCCCCGAACCGGTTCTTGATGCCCCGGAGCATCCGGTGCTCGCCGAGGCGCTCGCCCTCCAGGTACAGGACGACGTCGACCATGTGCTCCAGGGTGCGCGGTCCGGCGATCGCACCCTCTTTGGTGACATGCCCGACCAGGAGGATCGGCATACCGGTCGCCTTGGCGACCTCGCTCATGCGCAGAACCGCGGTACGGACCTGCGAGACGCTCCCCGGCGGCCCGGGCGTCCCGGCATCGCGGAGCGTCTGAACAGAATCGACGACGACCAACGACGGGCGTTCCGCCTCGATCGTCGCGATCACGGTGTCGATGTCGGATTCGACGAGCAGGCGAACCCTGGCACCGGTGCAGCACAGCCGCCGAGCTCGCAGGGCAAGCTGCTCAAGCGACTCTTCACCGGTGCAGTAGAGCGCCGGCGACACCTCGTTGCCGCAGCTGTGCGACATCTGCAGCGCGATGGTGGACTTCCCGATACCAGGGTCGCCACCAAGCAGCACGACGCTGCCGGGAACGATCCCCCCTCCCAGGACGCGGTCAACTTCGAAGGAGCCCGTGGGGAGGACGTACGACGGCGCGGCCATCACCGCCTCCATTGGCGTTGTGGTCGCGGCGGCCGTCGTTGCCGCAGGCCTGCGGCCGGTCAGCCGCACCACGTCCTCGCTGAGGCTGTTCCATGCGGCACATGCCGGGCAACGGCCCTGCCACTTCGGCGCCTCCGCCCCGCACTCAGTGCAGACGTAGTGGAGGCGGTGGACGGCGCGCTGCAACTCGGTGGCCATGGGCGACGAATCCTACCGAACAGATGTACGCTGGGTCAAGGGCTTCGGCTTTCAACGTTTACAGTCACGCCGTCGCCGACCATCGCGCCCGAAGGGAGTCTGGCCCCGGGACAGCAGGTCAGCCTCACGCTGACCGCGTGGAACGGCAGCGCCGTTGACCCACATGCGAGGGTCTGGATCGCCTTCACGTCCTTCTGGCCGGACGGCCATCTCGCATACGGCGGTCACGGCGCATACGGCACCCTGACGGTCAACAGCCCCTCCTTGAAGTTCAACGGGAACGATAACGAGAACCTGTACAAAACCAACGCGTCGGGGACACGGACCCTGACGTGCACCGCGTCGATGACTGCACCGCCCAAGGCTGGCTTCTGGACCGGGATCTTCGCCCGCCTGACCGCCGGTGGTCACGCATCGACGTCGAACTCGATGGCGTACAGCGAGTATACCTACAGCAGTTGAGGGAAGACGGCGAGGGCTTGGCTTCATCGCGGCGGTTTACTCGGTGCGCGCGTGGCCGAAATACATCAATTCCCAGATCGCCTCGTCCTGATGGGTCTCCAGCAACTGACTGCCACGATGATGCGACACTTCGAGGTCGCCCGCGAATCGCAGATACGCGCCGTCGAAGTGCGCGAGCCGTGCAGCGATATGCTTGACACCCTTGACGTTGTCGATCATCCGACTCAGTGTCAGATCGCGAGTTCGAGTGAACGACACAACATATCGGTCTTCCCCGTCCTGATAGACGTACCGCGTCGTTGTGGCCACGGGTTTTCCGGTCGTCTCGTCGTTGTAGATCCCTTCGCGTTCGAACGTGACCTTGGTCGGGTCGTCACCGATCACGACGTTGTCATGGGCCAGCATGAAGATCGGAATTGGCTCGAAGCCGTAACGCTGAGCGGAGGTGATGTACGAGGCGATGACCGAGTAAGGGCCGGCTTGCCCGCGGGCCCAGTACCAGTCGTGGACGATCTTCATCAGGCCGACATTGCCCCAGTTGTGATCGTGGTAGCCGACCCCGGTCGTCTCGTGCTGCTCACCGTCGACCGTGTACCTCACGGTGACAGCGCCCTGCGGCACCGAGGGAAGCCACGCGAACTCCAGTGACCGATCGGCACCGAAGAGCATGTATCCCGAGCCCGGACGCCACGCCGGAACTTCGCCGGTCAACGTGACATCGACCGATATCTCCTCCGCAGTCGCCTCGATCCGATACGTGTGCAGGTCACCCGTGAATCGGTTGCTGCCAAGGCGCACATCAGCATGGTCGCGTGCCGCCGACCACGCCGCCGCCGGAAAGTCGATGGGCTTCTCGAAGTGTCGTCCGTCAGGCAGGTCGAGCTCGAGCCGCAGCAACGGGGATAACGGCTTCTGCGGCTCGGCGATGTCCTTGTTCATGAACGCGATGACCAACGTGGCGCCGTCAGCGAGATGCGCGTCGAAGTACCACCACTCGTACGTCCCCGGCGAGTCGTCCGTGCGGGCGCCATCCTCCCAGGGCTCGATCGACGTGGGCGACAATCCGAGGCGCTCATAGTCCCCGGGGCTGTTCGCCATGACCGCCAGTCTCATCAGATCAGCCCGGCGGCTCGGCGTGCGCGCTCGACGGCGGGCCGTATCGGGCAAGCGGCGAGGTGGTCGTCGACCACGCCGCAGGCCTGCATGAGTGCGTAGAGCGTTGTGGGGCCGAGGAAGCGAAAGCCCCGGCGTTTGAGTTCGCGCGCAAGGGCGACCGCCTCGGGTGTCGTCGCAGGGACCTCGCTCCACGCCGCCGGTGGCCTGCGCCGTGATGCCGGTGGATCCGGCCGAAGGATTGAGACCAGCGGCTCACCGGTGATGCGAAGCTGCAGGATCGCGCGCGCGTTCCCAATGGTCGCCTCGATCTTTGCCCGATTGCGCACGATGCTGACATCGCCCAGGAGGCGTTTCACGTCTGCTGGATCAAAGCGCGCCACAGCATCAGCGTCGAAATTCGCGAATGCGCGGCGGAAAGCGTCGCGCTTGGCAAGAACGGTCCGCCAGGACAGTCCTGCCTGAAACGCCTCGAGGCTCAGGAGTTCGAACAGCGCCCGCTCATCGGGCACTGGAAAGCCCCATTCGGTGTCGTGATACCGCTCGTAGAGGGGATCGCCGTCGCCGAAACACCGCCGGGCAATTGCCGCGGTGCTGGATTCACCAGCCATGCCGGCCCGAAGCTTCGTCGGTCAAACCCTCGACCGCCGGGCGGCCCTCAAACCCTGGTGTCATCGGGGCCGCTCCCGAATGACCTCGGCCGGTCGCTTGTCGTCGCGTAGGCCGAGGAAGCGCGGTTGCCGCAGGCGGCCGTCATTCGTCCATTCTGCGAAGCCGATTTGCGCGACCAGTTCCGGCCGGGTCCAGTGGGTGCCGCGCGGAATGGGGCTCGCGTCCACGAACGACGGGCCCGGCGTCTCCAGGGATCGCAGCCGCGCGCCGAGATCACGGAGCCTCGCCGCGGTGTAGCCGGTGCCGACCTTGCCGGCGTACAGGAGTCGGCCGTCCTCGTGATAGCCGACGAGCAGCGCACCGAAATCAGTCCGGCTGCCAGTTGGATCGGTGTAACCGCCGATGACGAACTCCTGCTCCCGGACGCATTTCAGCTTCAGCCAGTCCTTCGAACGCCCGGGGGCGTACGGCGCATCGGCACGCTTGGCGATGAGCCCCTCCCAGCCGGAACGGCACGCGTCGTCAAACCACCGCTGGGCGTTGTCCCGCCAGGCTTCGGAGATTTGCACGGCCGCGCTCGGACGGATTGCCCGCGACAATCGGGCGCGACGCTCTTCGAGCGGCCGGTCAGTCAGGTCCTCGCCGTCGATCTCCAGGAGGTCAAACACGCAGTAGACCACCGGGTACGCGGCTATCTGCTGGTGGGAGGGCGCGGTGGTGCCGAGGCGCTTTTGAAGCCGGCTGAACGACGTCTGCTCACCCTGGTACGCGACCACCTCACCGTCAAGCAGGAACCCGCGTGCGCGCTGTGTGTCCAGGGCAGCGCGCACCTCGGGGTACGCGGCGGTGAGGTCCTTACCGGTGCGCGACTCGAGCCGCACGTCGCCGCCCCGTTTGCGCGCAACGCAGCGCTCGCCGTCGAACTTGCGCTCGAGCAGCCAGTCGCCACCGAAGTCGCGACGGTCCGTCAGGGTCGCCAGCATGATGGGAATTGGCACACCCGCATCGTCCCCTTCTGGCGACAACTCGGTGCGGGAGGGTGCGGTTCTCAAATGCCGGTCAGCCGAGCATCCTGCTTTTGCAGTTCTTGCTGCACCTGACGGACCGGCACCGGGTTGCCTGCCGCCGCATGCAGGGCAGCCGCGACGCCGGCGGCGTGGCCGGTGGCCAGTGCGGTGCCCATGACCCTCAGTGAGCCACCGGCGTACTTGTCGCCGTCGGCAGCCCGCCCAGCCGCATACAGGTTGGGGGTGTCGACACTGATCAATGTACGCAGCGGGATGTCGTAGGTCTCTTTGTCCTTCACCGGCATCCAAATGCTCTGCGCTCCGGCGGTGTCGTGATACTCCATTGCCCACGCCCCGAGCGCGACGACGTCATCGAAGCGCCGGCCGGACGTGATGTCCTCGGTGGTGAGCTGGTAAACGGCGTTGACGTGTCGCGACTCGCGAGTGCCCAGGATGGGTCCCGTAACGCTGAGATAGGCGTGCTGCCAGCCGGGCATGGTCTGACAGGCGGCGAGGTACGCCCAGGCCTTCTCACGAGCGTACTGTTCGGCGTCGGAGATACTGCGCGATTGCAGTGCGTTGTACTCGGCGTCAACGATAAAGATCCCAATGTCTCCCGACAGCGGCAGCCGCGCCATCAGGCTGTCCTCCTTATCCAGGAGCGAATCACCCTTGAGCTTCGCCGCCCGCACGGCCTGGATCAGGTCATCGTGCGACAGTGGCAGGCTGGCTGGAACCCCACCGAAGCGCATGCCCAGGGTGCCTGCCTCCACGGCACCGTGCGTCCCGTATCGGGTCGACGCGCCGGCAAAGGCGGCGAGGTCGCATTCGCCACTGCCGTCCACCCAGGTGCGCGCCGAAACGGTCGTTGTGCCGTTGTGGTCATGCACCTCCGCCGACACCATCTGATCTCCGTCGCGCGCCGCGTCAATGATGGTGCTGTGGAAGAAGACGGTCACGCCGGCGCGCTTGGCAACCGCGTCGAGGCAGCGTTTGACGGCCTCCGGATCGTGAAGTGCCGCGACACCACGGAAGCGCACGTGTTCCACGACGCCACCGATGGCCCGGAGTTCGGCCAGCAGTTGCTCCGCGACGCCGAACACCACCTGCCGCGACTGTTCCGCCTCGGTATACAGGCCGCAGTACGTGGTGACGCTCTTCATCGTGGCCGCTCCGCCCAGGCAGCCGAACGACTCGAACAGCGCAGTCCGGGCGCCAGCCTGGGCAGCACCGACCGCAGCGGCCGTTCCAGCGGCTCCGCCGCCGACGACTGCAACGTCAAACATCGGAGCGCTTGACGGCATCTGTCCTCCACCTCGGCAAACACCGTCGGGCGTGGGTCCCGACCCGTCCCGACGCATCGTCCGAGCGGTCGCTGATTCTACCGTTATCCCGCGAGCGCGTCCGACCCGTTGCTCAAGCACGGGCCGCAGGTGGTCGAACGCGCCATCGACCCTCTCGGGCCATGCGTCAAGGGCCGCCCAGCGCTACCGGGAGTGGACGGGCCGCCCCCTGCCTCGGTGGGTCTGCGCCGGCTCCGGTTCCTCCACGCCCTCGATGCGGCGGCGGAGCTCCACCAGGCGATCGCGCAGCTCCGCGGCACGCTCGAACTCGAGGTCGCGAGCCGCCCGAAGCATCTCCTTCTCCACATCCTTGGCAAGGCGCAGCACCTCATCGGGCGGCAGTCCGGACGCCTCCTGGAATGCGGCGGCGCGGAGCGACTGCTGGTCGCGATGCGACTCCATCTGGTACACGGCCTTGACGATCGATAGCGGGGTGATGTCGTGCTCGATGTTGTATGCGACCTGGATCGCGCGGCGACGGTCGGTCTCGGCGATGGCCTTCTCCATCGCGTCCGACGTGCGGTCGGCGTACATGACCACATGGCCGAACACGTTGCGGGCAGCCCGTCCAACCGTCTGAATCAGGGATCGGTACCCGCGAAGGTATCCCTCCTTGTCAGCATCGAGGATGCCGATGAACGACACCTCGGGAAGGTCGAGTCCCTCGCGCAGCAGGTTGATCCCCACCAGCACATCGAACACGCCGAGGCGCAGGTCACGAATGATCTCGACCCGTTCCAGGGTGTCGATATCGCTGTGCAGATATCGCACTTTGATGCCCGCCTCGCGCAGGTAGTCGGTCAGATCCTCGGCCATCTTCTTGGTCAGGGTTGTGATCAGGCAGCGCTCGTGCTTCTCGATCCGCCGTCGCATCTGGGAGATGAGATCGTCGATCTGGCCGTGCGACTCCTTCACCTCGATGGTGGGGTCCACGAGGCCGGTCGGCCGAATGATCTGCTCCACCACCTGGGTCGCGCGTGACTCCTCGTATGGCCCCGGCGTCGCGCTGACATAGATGATCTGACCGATCATCGAGTCCCATTCGGCGAAGGTCAGGGGGCGGTTGTCGAGCGCCGACGGGAGCCGAAACCCATACTCCACCAAGGGAATCTTGCGAGCCCGATCCCCCTTGTTCATGCCGTCGATCTGGGGAACCGCGACGTGCGACTCGTCGACGATGAGGAGCGCGTCATCGGGCAGGAAGTCGAGCAGGCAGTGCGGGCGCTGCCCCTCGGAGCGATTGCTCAGGTGACGCGAGTAGTTCTCGATGCCGGCGCACGTCCCGGTCTCGCGCATCATCTCCATGTCGAAGTTGGTGCGCTGGCGCAGCCGTTGGGCCTCGAGGAGGCGTCCACGCGTCTCGAGCAGCTTCACACGATCCTCGAGCTCGGCCTCGATGGAGACCAGCGCGCGCGTCATCTGCTCCTGCGGCGTCACGTAATGCGTCGCAGGGAAGACGGTGAGCTCGTCGCGCAGGGTGAGGATCTCACCGGTGAGGGCATCGAAATCCTTGATCGACTCGATGGTGTCACCCATGAACTCGATACGGGTCGCAATCTCCTCATACGCCGGCTGGACGTCGACGACGTCACCGCGCACCCGAAAGCGCGTACGCCCGAAGTCCATGTCGTTGCGCGAGTACTGCAGGTCCGAGAGCTTGCGGAGCAGGATGTCGCGGCGCCACGACTCCCCGCGCTTCACGGTGATCGACTCACCGAGATAGTTCTCCGGCGACCCGATGCCGTAGATGCAGGAGATCGAGGCCACTACCACCACGTCGCGCCGGGTCAGCAGCGCGCGGGTCGCACTGTTGCGCAGCCGGTCGATCTCGTCATTCCGCGACGAGTCCTTCTCGATATATGTGTCGGTGCGCGGGATGTAGGCCTCAGGCTGGTAGAAGTCGTAGTAGGAGACAAAGTACTCGACGGCGTTCTTGGGGAAGAATTCCCGGAACTCCGCCCAGAGCTGAGCCGCCAGCGTCTTGTTCGGTGAGAGCACGAGCGTCGGACGCTGCTGCTCAGCGATGACGTTGGCGATCGTGAAGGTCTTACCCGACCCGGTCACGCCGAGCAGGGTCTGCTCGCGCTGACCCTCGGTCAGCCCGCGATTGAGCGCCCTGATGGCGGCGGGCTGATCACCGGCAGGTGCGAAGGGCGCGAGCAACTCCAGGGCGGGCATTCTTCGAGTCTAGTCGCTGTTCCACTCTCGCCGAATTCGCCCTCAGACCACCGCCGCGTAGATCTCCTCGAGTCGCCTGCCGATCGCATCCCAGGAATGCTCCGCGAGGACAACCTCGCGTCCCTGCGCCCCCGCTTCGGCTCGGCGCTGCGGATCGTCCAACAGCTGTGCTGTCGCGGCGCGGAGCGCGGCCATGTCGCCGGCAGGCACCAGGACTCCGCCAATGCCGACCGCGTCGCGCAGACCGTCGACATCGAAGCCCACGACCGGCGTTCCCGCGGCCTGTGCCTCGAGGGCGACCATGCCCAACCCCTCGAACCGGGACGGCATCAGCACCACGGCGGCCCGCGCGTACTCGTGATTCAAGCCGTCGCGATCGAGCGCACCCAGGTACTCGAGCCGCCCGCCACTCGACTGCGCGGCTCGCCGGACCTCCACCTCGAGGCTGCCGCCTCCCACCAGGACGCCATGCACCCGCGGATCCGCGGCCGTGAGCGCCTGCAGCACCGCCACCGCGTCGAGCGCACCCTTCTCTCGCTCCATGCGGCTGACGAAGAGGACACGTCCGTCCTCGTGCTCGACGCCGGGAAGGTCGACGGCGTCGACCCCGTTGGAGAGCACCTCGATTCGCGATGCCGGGATTCCCATCTCGAGCAGCGCGTTGGCGGTTGAGCGCGAAACCGGGAGCACCATGGCCGCACCGCGGTATGAGCGCGCCTCGACACCGTTGAGCAATCGCTTCACCGACCCACGCGGGTGCGCCTGCCGGTAGGTGTGATGCGCCGTGTACACCAGCGGCGCACCGAGCCTTTTCCAAAGCAGGACGCCGCCGGGCCCGCCCTGCGCATGGATCACGTCCGGCGCGGCTCGCAGCAGAATCTGCGGATATCGGTTGAGCTGCAGGGAGAAGTCGAGCGGCGCCCGGCCGGTGCGCCGCGCGAAGGCGATCGCGTGCTCCCCGCGGCCCGAGATGGTGTGCACGCGCACACCGCGCCGGTCCAATGCAGCACGCATGCCGTGCACAACGACGCCCTGACCGCCGAGCGGCGGATCGTCGTCGTAGCTGGCGATGGTGACCCGCGTCATCGCTGGCAGTGCGGGCAGTACACGGTGGTGCGGCCGGCGGTGACGGTGCGGTGCAGGGTCGTGCCACACACGAAGCAGGGCAGCCCGCCGCGCCCGTACACCTGGAGGCGCTCCTGGTTGCTCCCGCGCGCGTTCCAGACATCTCGATAGTCGTCGACGCTGGTGCCCCGGTTGGCGACGGCTGCGGTGAGCACGCGCGGGATGGCATCGAGCAGGGCTGCTCGTTCGCGACGGGTGAGGCGATGGCAGCGCCGGGTGGGCCGGACGCCGGCGAGGAAACACGCCTCATCGATGTAGATGTTGCCGAGACCCGCCACCCCTTTCTGATCAAGGAGAGCGGCCTTCACAGTCCTCGTCGTGTTGCGCAGCACCGCGTCGAGCCGCTCCTGTGAGAACGCGTCCGAAAGGGGTTCGACGCCCAGCTTGGGCAGCACGCGCGCAGCGGTCAGCGCGTCCCGGGAACCGTAGGCCACGCGACCGAAGCGACGCGCATCGTCGAAACGGAGCTCGGTCCCGTCGTCCAGCGAGGCGCGGATGTGAGTGTGCTTCGCGACCGGGTCATGGGCGTCACACACCAGCAGGTGCCCCGTCATGCCGAGATGCACCATCAGCTCGTCGCCGGAATCGAGCTCCAGCAGCAGGTACTTGCCGCGGCGATCCACATTCTCGAAACGCTGACCGGACAGCAACGCCGGGAGCATACGTCCGTCGGGGTAACGCACGATGTCGGGGCGGTCGACGGTCACCCGTTCGATGCGCCGTCCCGTGACCGCCGCACGAAGGTCGCGGGCAACCGTCTCCACCTCGGGAAGTTCCGGCACCCTCAGTTCCTCGCGATGGGCGTCATGTCCCCCCAGTTATCGCCGACCTTGACGTCAACATCGAGGGGCACCTTGAGTGCCTCGGCGGCGCCCATGCGCTCGCGGAGGAGCACGACGAGGTCGTCCACCTCCTCAGCCGGCGCCTCGAGCAGGAGCTCGTCGTGCACCTGGAGGAGGATGCGGCTGCGCAACCCCCGCTCGCGCAGCGCCTCGTCGACGAGGATCATGGCCTGCTTCATGATGTCGGCCGCACCACCCTGGATGGGCATGTTCACGGCCATGCGCTCGGCCGCGAAGCGCAGCTGGCGGTTGGCCGCGCGGATGTCCGCGATGTAGCGGCGCCGGCCGATGAAGGTCTCCACCCACCCGTATTCGCGCGCATGGTTGCGCACCCCCTCGAGGTAGGCGGTGACTGCGGGGAAATTGTGGAAGTACGCGTCGATGAACGCATGCGCGTCCTCGCGGCTCATGCCCGTGTCGCGAGCGAGCCCGAAATCGCTCAGCCCATACACCACACCGAAGTTGACCACCTTGGCGATGCGGCGCATGTCCGGCGTCACCGCCTCGGGTGCGACCGCATACACCTCGGCGGCGGTGCGCCGGTGGATGTCCTCACCGCGCTGGAATGCCTCGATCAGCTCCGTCTCCCCGGTCACGTGGGCAAGCACGCGCAGCTCCACCTGCGAGTAGTCGGCGCTGACCAGGCGCTGGCCCCTGTCTGCATGGAAGGCACGGCGGATTCGCTGACCCCACTGCGTGCGCACCGGGATGTTCTGCAGGTT
>PKWB01000055.1:10293-10435 GCA_003131685.1 Candidatus Dormiibacterota bacterium | reverse complement strand
TCGTTCTCGATGCCGACAGCGCGGCCCGCCGGCCCGCGGTCCAGGTCGGCAACCCATTCCTCGAGAAATGCCTGATGGAGGCGTGCCTGGAGCTTGCTGGCGATCCGCGCGTGATCGCCATGCAGGATCTCGGCGCCGCCGG
>PKWB01000055.1:0-10265 GCA_003131685.1 Candidatus Dormiibacterota bacterium | reverse complement strand
TGAGCGAGTCGCAGGAGCGGATGCTCATCGTCGCGAAGCCTGGGGACGTGCGGTCGCTGCAGGAGGTGTTCGAGCGGTGGGACCTGCACTCCGACGTCGTCGCGGTGATCCTTCCCGAGCAACGGTTCGTGGTCCGCGACGGCGCCGAACAGGTCTGCGATCTGCCTCTCGACCTGCTCGTCGACGGGGCGCCGCCGCGTGGGGCACCGGGACCGCGCCCGGACCGCCCGAAGTCTGCGGTCGCATCCCGAGGGCCGGCGCCGGCCTGGACGTCAGACGAGGCGCTCCTGGCGCTGATGGGCAGTCCCAACCTCGGGAGCCGCAGCTCCGTCTACCGCCGGTATGACCATCAGGTCGGCGATGCGACCGTGATCCTCCCGGGCGGTGATGCGGCGCTGGTTCGCGTCGACGGCACCACGCTCGGCCTGGCGCTCGCCACCGACGGGAACTCGCGCTATACCGCACTCGATGCTCACCAGGGGGCGATGATCGCCGTCTGCGAAGCGGCTCGCAATGTCGTCGCCACGGGAGCCAGGCCGGCAGCCGTCACCAACTGTCTCAATTTCGCCAATCCCGAGCACGCCGACGTGTGGTGGGACCTGCACGACGCCATCGAGGGCATCGGTGATGCGTGCCGGGCGCTGGACATCCCGGTGGTGAGCGGCAACGTCAGCCTCTACAACGACACCGGCGGCACCGGAATCGATCCCACGGTCGTCATCGGCATGGTGGGTGTCATCGACGATGTCGCACGGCGCTGCACGGCCGGGTTTCGCGATGAGGGCGACCTGGTCGCGCTGGTGGGACCTGTCGCGGCCGAGCTCGACGGCAGCGAGTATCAGCGGCTTGCCGGCGGGGTCAACGCGGGCACGCCGCCCGGCCTGGACATCGATCTCGAGCGACGCGTCCACGCCTTCGTCCTCGAGGCCATCGAGGCAGGGCTGCTCCACTCCGCGCACGACTGCGCCGAGGGCGGCCTCGCAGTCGCAATCGCGGAGTCATGTCTGCTGGGCGACATAGGCGCCTGGGTGGGCATCGACGAGATCGGAGATGGTGAAGGGTTGATTAACGGGGCGGCCGGTATACTCTTTGGTGAGAGTCAATCTCGATTCGTCATCAGCTTCGCCAGGGAGGCACTTGTGCGATTGCACGAGCTGGCAGCGCGGCACTCGGTCCCCTTCCGCGGTCTCGGCTCCGTCGGAGGCGAGAGGGTCGGCGTGACTCGGTGCATCGACGTGTCACTCGCCGACGTGCGGCGGGTGCACGGAGGAGCGTTGATCGAGCGTGAGTGATCAGGCCGGAATGGACGCCTTCGACGACGACCACCTTCACGAGGAATGTGGCGTTTTCGGGGTGTTCCACCCGGGCGAGGACGTTGCCAATCTGACGTACTTCGGCCTGTACTCGTTGCAGCATCGCGGACAGGAGTCCGCAGGGATCGCGGTCAGCGACGGTCGCGAGATTCGCATCCGCAAGGAGATGGGGCTCGTCTCGCAGGTGTTCGACCAGGAGATCATCGACGGTCTCAAGGGCAACATCGCGATCGGGCATACGCGGTACAGCACCACCGGCAGTGCACGGCTGCTCAACGCGCAGCCGATAGCGGTCGACCATCCGACCATCGGTCCCGTGGTGATCGCGCACAACGGCAACCTCGTCAATGCCACCAAGCTGCGCGACGAGCTCATCGCCAAGGGGTTCCATTTCGAGACCACCAGCGATACCGAGGTGCTCGGAGCGCTGCTCTCACAGACCAAGGCCGACTCGCTGGAGCAGGCGCTCGCCGAAGCGCTGCCGCGCGTCGAGGGTGCGTACTGCCTCGTCTTCCTCACCAAGGACTCGCTGGTCGCCGCACGCGATCCGCTTGGTATCCGCCCACTGTGTCTCGGCCGGTTCGGCGATGTCGACGCACCGGGTGGCACCGGGTATGTGATGGCGAGCGAGACCTGCGCGCTCGACGTCGTCGGCGCCACGTTCATCTGCGAGATCGAGCCGGGTGAGATCGTCACCGTCGATGCATCGGGGATGCGCAGCACGAGGATTCAGCGCACCGCCGCGCACCGTGCGATGTGTTCGTTCGAGTTCATCTACTTCGCACGACCCGACAGCGTGATGATGGGCAAGTCGCTCTACGAATCGCGCCGTCAGATGGGCCGGGAGCTGGCGCGCGAAGCGCCTGCCGACGCGGACATCGTGATCACCCTTCCCGACAGCGGTACCCCGGCTGCGATCGGCTATGCCGAGCAGTCGGGCCTGCCTTTTGCGGAAGGCATGATCAAGTCGCGTTACATCACCCGCACCTTCATCCAGCCCACGCAGCGCTTGCGTGAGGCCGGCATTCGCCTGAAGTTCAACCCGATGCGCCATGTGCTCGAAGGCCGCCGCGTGGTGCTCGTCGACGACTCGATCGTGCGCGGGACGACGTCGCGTCGCATCATCGATGAGCTGCGCCGTGCCGGCGCGAGCGAGGTGCACATGCGCATCGCATCGCCGCCGATCGCATGGCCGTGTTTCATGGGAATCGACATCGCGTCGCGACGCGAACTCATCGCAGCCGGTCACACCGAGCGCGAGATCGGTACGATGCTTGGAGCCGATTCGCTGCGATACCTCAGCCTGGCAGGCCTGCGCCGCGCCATGGGACAGCCCGACGGCAACGGGTTCTGCTTCGCCTGCTTCACCGGCTCATATCCCGTCGATGTCCCCGCGCAACTCGAGATGGACAAGCTGGCGCTGGAGATTCCGGTAGCCGTCTTGTCCTGAGGACACATGGCACAGGTCGCGCCGGTGGATGAGCACCTCGCGGAGATCCAGCGAGCGGCGGTGCGCATCCGGGGTCACGTTCGCCGGACACCATTGCTCAAGACCGACCTCGCGCCAGGGTTGATGGTCAAGCCCGAGTCGCTTCAGGTCACCGGGTCCTTCAAAGCTCGGGGCGCGTTCAATGCCGTGCTCAGCCTCGTCGAACGAGAGCCGGACGTCGCGGGCGTCGTGACCCACAGTTCGGGAAACCACGGGCAGGCGCTCGCCTACGCGGCTCGT
This sequence comes from Candidatus Dormiibacterota bacterium, assembly GCA_003131685.1. Classification (GTDB taxonomy): domain Bacteria; phylum Chloroflexota; class Dormibacteria; order Aeolococcales; family Aeolococcaceae; genus Palsa-851. The sequence continues at coordinate 7,223 of PKWB01000055.1, read as the reverse complement.
GCGGCAGGACTGCGCGCAACCATCGTGGTGCCCGAAGGCGTGACGCCCGCGAAGATCGCCGGCATCAGGTCGTATGGCGCGACGGTCGTGACCGAGGGCGTCACCTACGACAACCGCGAAGCGATTGCCGAGGCCATCGCGAGAACCGAGGGGCTGCGGTTGATTCATCCCTATGACGACTGGGATGTCATTCACGGCGCCGGCACCACCGGGCTCGAGATCACCGAGGATGTGCGCTCGCCCGGAGCCCTGGTGGTGCCGATCGGTGGCGGTGGGCAGATCTCCGGGATCGCGCTCGCAATCGCCGGGCTGTCGCCCGAGAGCGCCTTGATCGGTGTCGAGCCCGAGGCCGCGGATGATGCGGCGCAGAGTCTGCGAACCGGGATCCTCCAGACGCTGCCGTCGGATCCGGAAACGCTTGCCGAGGGCGTGAAGTCCAAATCCGTGGGTGAGCGGAATTTCGGCGTGATTGTCGGCGATGCCCTCGTCAGGGAGATCGTCACGGTGTCCGAGGATGACTTGACGGACGCGCTGCGGGTTGCCTGGATGCGACTCAAGCTTGCCATCGAGCCGACCGGCGCGCTGGCCCTGGCCGCATACATCACCGGCCGCGTTCCGGCGGGAACCACCGAGCATCCAACTGTGATCGTCCTCAGCGGAGGCAATTTCGATCCCGCCACCGTGGCCGCGCTCTTGTCCGCATAGGCGGACCGCAAGTTACTCCGGGATCGATGCCGCCGGGTGGTACGTGTTGATGACCACACCCTTGGGGAGGGCCACCGACTCGACGAGCGTGAAGGTGCGCCGCGGGACGCCGTTGAAGAGCCGCTTGGTGCCGTCGCCGAGCACGATCGGGTGGATCATCATCCGGTACTCGTCGATGAGGTCGTGCAGGGTGAGGTAGTCGATCAGCTGACCGCTGCCCGCGATCAGCAGGTCACCGCCGTCCTGCCCTTGAGCTCGCGGACCCCTTCCGCGACATCGCCCTTGATGATCGTCGCATTCCACGTCGCCGTTTCCAGGGTGCGCGAGGCGACGTGCTTGGGCATGCTGTTCATCTTCTCGCCGAACTCGCCGGTTCCCTCCATGGTGGGCCAGGCCGCGGCGAAGCCCTCGTAGGTGAGGCGCCCGAGCAGCTGGGCATCGCTCGAGAACAGCTCGCGCGCCTTGAACTGCGAGGCCTCGTCGGACCAGAACGGGAACGACCATCTCCCCGGTTCGTCGATGTACCCGTCGAGTGTGATGTAGGTGCTCGCAACAACGTTTCGCGGCATGGTTCGTGCTCCCGCTGTGCGCCTGGTATCGAGGTGTCGCTTGCCTCACCGCGCTCGCTCCTTCCCGGTGGCGCGGCGACCGGATCCTACGCCAGGAGGCGTTCGCTCACGTTGCCGTGATCCACACGGCGTCGATTCACCGGTACGGAGGCCATGGGACGAGTGGTTTGCCAATCGCGACGACCGCCTCGTTCTCATCGGTACCGCCAACGCGATAATCCACAACGGCCCCGAACGCAGCCCTGTAGAACTCGATGGCGGCGAGACCGCCACGCACCGACAGCTCGGGAACGATTCGACCTGCGGTCGTCGCCGCCACCGGTTCCGAATCGCGCATGGCCAACAGCCTACCCTCCGTGGCGCAGCCGACAGGGCCTCAGCGCGAGGTGGCGACCCTCCCCAGCCGCTGCGACCTGAGCGCGTACCCGATCAGTATCGGGTGCCCTCCGGCTGCGGCAGGGCGTCGAGGTCGGCCAGGTCCGCCGCGCTGAGGTGCAGGTCGACCGCGCCGGCGTTCTCCACCAGGTACTTCGGGGTCTTCGTACCCGGGATCGGCACCACGCGGTCTCCACGTGAGAGAACCCAGGCGAGCGCCACCTGCGCCGGCGATGCGCCGGCACGTTCGGCAATCTCGCGCACGCGGCCGACGATGGCGAGGTTGATGCGCAACGCGTCCTGCTGGAAGCGCGGCAGTGCGCGCCGGAAGTCGTCCTGCGGCAGGTCGTCGAATGACGTGAACCGTCCGGTGAGAAAACCCCGTCCCAATGGCGAGAAGGGCAGGAACGCGATGCCCTGCTCCTGGCAGTACGGCAGCACCTCGGGGAGGACGTCGCGAGTCCAGAGGGAGAGCTCGGACTGCACAGACGTGACCGGATAGACCGACTGCGCGCGCTTGATCTCAGCAACCGACACCTCGGACAAGCCGATATGGCGTGCCTTTCCTGCGGTAACTGTCTCGGCCATCGCACCCCAGGTCTCCTCGATGGGCACCTGCGGGTCCACGCGGTGCAGCTGGTAGAGGTCGACGTGATCGGTGCCGAGCCGCTGGAGGCTGCCATCGATCGACGTCCGCACATGCTCGGGGCGGCCGTTGCGGCCCGCCCCCGGCGACGCCGTCCCGGGTCCGTAGGATGGGCCCGGAACCCCTTCCACCAGGCCAACTTTCGTGGCCAGCACCGCTCGCTCGCGCTGCCCACCGGACAACGCCTCGCCGACCAGTTCCTCGTTGGTGTACGGGCCGTATGCATCGGCAGTATCGATGAGCGTCATGCCGAGGTCGAGCGCGGTGTGGAGCACTGCGATCGAAGTGGCGTCGTCGCGTGGTGCCGCCAGGTCGTACGAGGCGGTCATCCCCATGCAGCCGAGGCCGATGACGCCAACCTCGGGGCCGTTGCTACCAAGTCTTGTGGTTCGCACTTTGCTTCACTTCCTCTCGAAATCCTGGCTGGTCCACGTGCTCATCGGCCGGGCTCCTCACCGTTGGCGCGTGAGCACCAATGGTGCCCGAGGCGCGGCGGCTGATGCCGGAATGGACCCCGGGTGCCGTCGGGCGGGTCGCAGGCCGCGCAGCATCCAAGGTCGGGCGCGGCCTCCTGGAGCCGGCTCGAGAACCAGCTCATAGACACCGAACGCCGCAAACGTTATTGTTGTGAGCAGGGGCACCTATTTGAGGGGTTGGGGAATGAAGGTACTGCTGTCGCCGGCGGAACAACGGCGCGCCCGGCAGTGGCTCGCCGACGTGAACGAGGATCTCGACCTGATCCGCTATCCGACCCGCGTGCAGCTGTTGCGCGCAATCGATGAGGCGGCGCGCCGGGCGGAAAGCCTTGCGCGTCTCGACTATGCGCTGGAGCATCTGCCCCGGCTCTGAGGGGTCACGTTCGAGTCAACCTACGGGTTGCCTCGGCCATCGTCGCTCCCTCCGACACGCGGTATGCGCCGCACCTGACCTGGCGCGGTCACGGCACCCCCACCTGCGGGCGCGCGTTGGGCCCCGGCGCCGGTGATGAGTCGCTCGCGGTCGAACAGGGCGGAGACGATCCGAAACAGAACGATGTCGGCGACGAGGAGGATCACTGCGAACACCACCGCGAGGGTGACGCTCGGAGTGAACACATTGAAGGACACGAGGGCAACGACCGCGAGCGGTGGCAGGCTCGAGAGCGTCCCCAGCTGCTGAGCAACCCGGACGTCGCTCGCTCGCGCCGAGATCCCGATCCCCACCCAGATCGACCATCCGGCCAGGAGCGGCGCGAAGAGGATCTCGGCGAGGATGTGGGGCCCCTGCCCGAGCGCCGACACGACCAGCGGGTTGGTCGCGAAAAGGCGAGCGCAGAGCTGGATCACCGCAAAAAGGATGTATCCCATCCCGACCGCGGGGACCACGACGCCGAGCGCCTTGCCGAGCAGCAGTTCCTCGCGTCGAAGCGGTGTCGTGAGCAGGGGCTCGAGGGTGCCCTGCTCGCGCTCTCCGACCACCGAGTACGCAGCAATCACCGCGGGGAGCAATGCGGGCGCAACCAGCAGCAGCAGGAACGTGGAACTGACCGCCCTGTCGACCGCAACCGCACCAACGGTCGGACCGATCCGGAAGATGATGACCAGGGGCTCGACCAGAAAGACGAGCGGCAGCACCGCCATGGTTCCGATGATGAACGGGCTGCGCCGATATTCACGAAGCTCCTTGCGGAGTACCGCGGTCATGCGGCCGACGCTGAACTTCATCGCGCGGCTGCCTCAGGATCGTCATTGATCAACTGCAGGTAGACGTCCTCGAGCGAGTGCTGAGACTCCGTGATCGAGACCACGTCGGCACCCGCGCTCACCAGCGCACGCGTGACGTGCGGAGCAATATTCCGCGGATCGTCGACCGTCAGCACGTAGCTGCTCGGCCCCTCGGGTCGCCAGCTCTCCACGCCGGTGGTGGGGCCGAAGACCGCATCGGGCGCTGGGAGCGGAGCCAGTGTCTCCACCACCAATGATCGGCTGAACAATCGCTCGCGGAGCTCGTCAGGGCGGCCCACCGACCGCAGCGTGGTGTTGAGGATGGCGACGCGATCACAGAGTCGCTCGGCCTCGTCGAGGCGGTGGGTCGTCAGGAAGACGGTGACTCCGCGCTGGCGCAATCCGTTGATGAGGTCAAGGACCTCATGCGCGGCGACCGGATCCAACCCTGACGTCGGCTCGTCGAGGAACATCACCGCCGGCTCGTTGAGCAGCGCCCGAGCAAGGCCGACCCGCTGGCGCAGTCCCTTCGACAGATTGCCGCAAAGGTCATGTGCTCGCGCCGTGAGGTTGACGGATTCGAGGGCCTCACCGATGCGTGGGCCAGGATTCCGCTGACCGTACAGCCCGGCGAAGAGCTGCAGGTTCTCGACTACCGTGAGCCGTTTGTAGAGGCCGGGATTCTCCGGCATGATCGCGATTCGCTGACGGATCTCGGGCCCGTTGTTCGACGTCAGCGGGATGCCGGCGACGCTCGCTGAGCCAGAGGTCGGTGCTATCAGCGTTCCGAGGGTCCGCACCGTGGTCGTCTTCCCGGCCCCATTGGGTCCGAGGAACCCGAACACCTCGCCGGGCGCAACGGTGAACGACACGTCGTCGAACGCCATGTGCTCGCCGAAACGCTTGGTGAGGTGATCGACGACCAGAGCTGGACTTCCACCGGCGCGCGGATCGTCCCGAGGAGTGGTGCCCGACATTTCGACCACGATTATCGCGGTGTCGTCTGCGCGGCCCTTGCGCTCTTCGTCTTCACGCGCTGCTCGATGAGCTTCGTGATCGCCGCGAGCGGCAACGGCTGATCAAGGGAAAACTGCAGCGTTGCCCTGGCGGCGACGTGAGACTCCAACCCGACGGCACGCGCCTCCTCCAGCGTGAAGGGATACAGACCGACATGATGTGCATGTCTCTGGAAATAGGCGAGACCTCCGTTGAGGTGGTAGAACGGCATGCCGTAACTGATGCGCTCATCGGCGCCGGGCGCCGCCGCACGGATGGTTGTGCGAGGTCGGCAAGCATCGGCCGCGTCGCCGCGGGTGTGCCGGCGATGTACTCGTCGACATTTTTGGGTGCGCTCACGGCACTTACCTTAGCGCCGAGATCTGCGGGCCGCCACTCGATCGTCGGGCCGTGCGCGCCGCCTAAGGAAGCGGCTCCGCCTCCGGACGTGTCGAGGCGAGGGCCGCGGCCAGCTGGTGGACGGCATGCTCGCCGACGCCGGATTGAGTCGTGCGAGTCTGGCCCCAGCCTCGGGGGTGGTGAATCTCGAGTACCACCGCGTCCCTGGGGAATCGAATGATCCGGGCCTCAATGGGCCCGGCGGAGGTCCGGAGTGTTGCACTGCCGGCACGCATCAACTCTGCGACGGTGTTGCGTATGACCTCGCCATGTCGCTGTTGCATCTCCTCGACCGTGGCGATGTAGAGCCGATTGTCAGCGTCGGCCTGGGCCTGAAGCTCGGCGATCTCCTCATCAGTTGGCTGCCGCACGGGTGTGCCAATGGGCGCGTAGCCCTGGGAGAAGGGTTTCGGCCGGCGCCAGGGAAGGGGAGCGCGCGGCCGCCGGAACCCACTGCTCCGCAGCATGTATGCGTAGGCAGGGTCACGGGTGGCGACGACCCAGACCGGAAAAGGCATCAGACGTCAGCTATTGTGCGACGAATCGCGTGACGCGTTTGGCAGCGCGTGCCGCCAACTTTCCGGGTGCGAGCGGGTCTGTTCTGTCCAGATGAACGGCCTGACGGGTCTTCGGTGCACACGATCTATGCCGTGTCCAACCCGCCGCCCGTCCTATCGCTCCGCATTCACGGACCTTGGAGATGCTAGCGACCGGTGCGCGCCCCAGCTTGCCCCCGCCATCGTCTGCTCAGGCTCAGGCTGCAGTGAGTGGTCGTGCCGACGGCCGTCGCGCTACCGCAAAGGACAGGAGAAGCAGCATGACCGCCGCACCCGCACCGAAGAGGGCGCATTGCCACGCTGTGAATGTGAGCTGGAGTACGAGGTCCGCCGGAGTGGGACACCGGGCGTAGGGAGGACAAGGCTGCAGCGACTCGAGTTGCTCCGTCCAGATGCCGACCCCGACTCCCACCGGCACGGACGCGAACCGAAGGGCGTTCTTCAGGGTCAGGCTCATCCAGTCGATCCTAGCGCGGGTCAGGCCAGACATCCACAAATAACCCAGAACACTTCCAGAGGCCTTGTGACGCGTCAACCTGGTGGTGCGCCGAGAACGGACGCTGGCTCCGCCCTCCACGCAGACCCGCTCAGTACCCACAGCACGTTGAGCGGATTGGGCCGGGACGCGCCGATGAGGATCACCCGTCCGATACGAGTGTCGCTCAGCAGCAAAGTGCCACCGAACGTTGTGTCCACACTCGGCCACCTGACGGTTCCTGAGCGGGTTGATTCGCCGCAACGTCCCTGCGTCCCAGTGGTGACCGCAATTCGCATTCCGAGTGCCAACGCCGCGCTCACCTTTGCGGACGGCGATGTCTGGGTGGCATCAGGCGGGGACGTCCTGGAGATCGGACCCGCGGAGCTGAGCCAGCGCCCGCCCGGAGCTACCGGAAGCCGACGACAGCCAGCGCCGCCGACCCCGGACAGAGCTTCTCGTACGGCACCTGGGTGAGCGGCGCCTCGGTGGTGTTGCCGAGCTCGTGCAGGTCTGACGACTGCTCGTCGATGTACAGCAGACCGGTCACGATCTCCCCCCGGCCGCGCGCCGACATGAGGTGTTCCATGACCGCCAGACGATTCGTCGGGTCGTACCCGTCCGGCACCGTGCGGAAGCGGAGCGTCGCGCCATCATGCATCGGGATGCTCACCACACCCTCGCTGGGAATCGTCGCGGAGATCTCCTCCGCCGGCGGCACGAAGTCGGTGACGGTCATCTGCACATCGTGCTGGCGCGTGAAGAGGTAGCTCTTCGTCGAACCCTCGTGGTCGTTGA
>PKWB01000158.1 GCA_003131685.1 Candidatus Dormiibacterota bacterium | reverse complement strand
GACGCGGACCCTGAGATCGTCGCCGTGACGAGTGAAGACCGGGTGTGGGCGGAGATGGACGCGAATGAAGAGATCACCTCGGGGGCCGCCGTTCCGACCCTCGCCGCCCTGGCCGCCGGCGCGGATCCGCGCTCCCTCATGGATCCCGGCCGGGATCCTGACCTCCACCCTGCGTGGACCGTCCGACGAGCTGAGGTCGATGGTCAGGGTCGAGCCGGCGTACGCGTCCTCGAGGCTGATCTCGGCATCGCCCTCGACGTCCTGGCCGCGCCGAGCCACCCTTCGGCGGCTGCGGCCCGAGTTGAAGCCCGACGGCGCCTCACCGCCTCCAAAGAACTGCTGGAAGAAATCACTAAACGGGGCGCTGTCGCCGAACATGCCCTCGAGCTCGTCCGGTGACACTGTCCGGTACCCGAACTGCTCGTTGTTGTTCTGGAATGGGTTGGGTCCAGGGCGGCCGGCCCGCTCCCACTGCTCGTACTCCTGCCAGCGCGGACCAAGCTCGTCGTACTTCTTCCGCTTCTCCGGGTCGCCGAGGACTTCGTTGGCCTCGTTGATCTCCTTGAAACGGTCCTCGGCGGCCTTGTCGCCCTGGTTGACGTCCGGGTGATGCTTGCGCGCGAGCTTGCGGAAGGCGGTGCGGATGTCCTTCTCGGTGGCCGTCCGCGGAACGCCCAGGATCGCGTAATAGTCCTTGAAGGTGGTTGCCATCTGGATCGCAGATACCGCGACAGGGCGGCCGCGAAACCCGGAACGCGCGGTATTCTTGGTCCGTCTCCCCGATTGCGGCGCGAGACCTCGCGGCGCAATCGCTCCAACTCGACCCCCTCAAGCGCCCATCAGTGAGAACTCACCCCACCCGCTCCTGTCCGCCCGTCAAGCTCCCCACTCGCCGGAGCCGGCGGTCTCTCGGCACCGCCTTGTTCGCCCTGGCGCTCCTTGGCGTGTTGGCATCCTTCGGCACCCCCGCGGCGGCTGCGCAGGGAGGGTTCTCGGTGACGGCACCGCTTCCCGAGCTGGGAACGGGAAAGATCTGGAGCCTCGCGATCGAACCGTCGGTACCGAGCACGATCCTCGCCGGCACCGACCTCGGGGTCTACGTCTCCCGGGACACGGGGGCCACCTGGACCCGGACGCTGAGCGGCATCCGCGTCTGGACGGTCGGGTTCGACACCCAAACGCCACCCAACGCGTTCGCGGGGACCGATGGGAAGGGCGTCCTGACGAGTGCCGACGCGGGCGCGACCTGGGCGGATGCGTCGAGCGGACTCGGGAACCTCGATGTGCGGGCGTTCGCATTCGGGCATGACGGCATCGCTGCCGGCACCAATGCCGGCGTCGCGCTGAGCCCCAACGGGCGGATCTGGCACGACGGCGGCCTCGACCGGTATTCGATCGCCGCCGTCGCGGTGGCGGCGAACTACCCGCAATTCGCGGTGCTCGCGGGTGCCGACGGCACCACCAGTGGAACGCTCGCGTCCGGGTACCTCTTCAGCAGCACGGGGGGCGGCGCCTGGGAGGTTCTGCAATCGGGATTGCCCACCGGGGCTGACGTGTCATCGATCACCGCCGGCCAGATCGACCGCGCCGTCCCCAAGCGGCCGCTGATCGTCGCAACCTCTCAGGGAGTCTTCCGGAGCGGCGACGGCGGCGCCACCTGGACCGCCGGAACGGGTATCCCGCAGGCGCTCACGCTCACCGTGGCCCAGTTCGGTCCCCTCGACCCGAACCTCGCCTACGCAGGCGCCGACTCGGGAGGGAGCACCGGAGGCGACTTCTATCGATCAATTGACGGCGGCCTCACGTACCACAGGGCCGATACCGGTCTGCCCGGTGGGAGCAAGAACGTCGACGCCATCGCGATCGCCAACACGACGCCGCCGGAGGTGGTGGTCGCATTGAATCCGCCCACCGGCGGCAGCCACCTGTACCTCGAGAGCGACACCAGCGCCCCGGCGCCACCGCCGCTCGTCCCCGAGGCCCCGGGAGCACAGGTGCCATCGACGGTTCCGACGCCCGTGCCGACCGCAACACCGGTGGCCCAGTCGGCCAAACCGGTGGCAACGCCGCCCGCCATCAGCGGCATCCAGCGGTTCGCTCAGGCGGCGTTCCACTGGCCGACACCGCTCGTGTACGAGGTCTTCTTCGTACTGCTCGCGCTCTACGTCTTCATCCGCTGGCGGCAGCGGTACTACGTGGAAGGGCCTCCCTAGCACTCGCCGACCTACCCTAGCGCGGTGATTGGGGTGACAGCGGGTCCGTCGATTCCGCTCGCGTTTCTCGCCGGACTGGTGTCGTTCCTTTCGCCGTGCGTGTTCCCACTCATGCCCGCATATGCCGCCTATCTGAGCGGGCGTGCCGGGCAACCGGCCCTGGCGGTCGCCTCGGGCGGGACGGTCTCCACATCAGCCTTCCGCAGCACCGCGATCACCACCGGGGTCGCGTTTGTCCTCGGTTTCAGCGTGGTGTTCATCGCCGAGTACTACCTGCTCGAAGGAGTGCTCGCCATCACCGTGTTCCAGCGCAACCTCGACGTTGTCAACCGCATCGCGGGCGCGATCATCATGGTGCTCGCGCTGCAGACCATGGGCGTGCTGCGCTTCGGCTGGCTCGAGCGGGAGCGGCGCTTCCATCTTCGGGTGTCGAGTGGCGCGGCGGGCGGGCTGCTCCTGGGACTGACCTTCGCGGCGGGATGGCTCCCCTGCCTCGGCCCGCAGCTCGGCGCCATCCTCACGCTGGCGCAGAACCGCGAATTCGGCGGCCTGCCGTTCATGGTCATCTACTGCCTCGGGCTGGCGGTCCCGTTCCTGCTGGTCGCCGTGCTCGCCGACAGGCTGCAGGGGGTGCTGCGCAGCATCAACCGCCACCTGCGCGTGATCAGCATCGTCGCCGGCGTGATCCTCTTCGGGTTCGGCCTGCTCATGGCGACGGGGCAGCTGACGGTGTTGAGCGGCCTCTCGTTTCAGTCACCGTTCAATCTGTAGGGAGTGGCGGCGGAACCGGCGCGAGTTGCAGCCAGACGGTCACGGTCGTCCCGGCGCCTTCGGCGCTGCGGATGGCCACGTCACCTCCCTGTGCCCGTGCCAGACTCTGCACGATGCTGAGACCGAGCCCACTGCCGCCCTCCTCTCGAGCCCGCGTCTTCTCGCCTCGGTAGAAGCGCTCGAAGACATGGGGCAGATCGCCGGCGGGGATGCCGGGCCCCTCGTCACGCACCTCGAGCTTTGCCCATCCGGCATCGACGGCGGTGCTCCAGTGCTGCGCTGCCCCATGCGCGTATTTGCAGGCGTTGACCAGCAGGTTGCGCACGATGGTGCTGACCGCGCCACGGTCGGCGCGAACGAACAGCGGTCCCGGCGTGAAGTTGCGCTGCACGACGGCGGGCATACCCGGCACGCCCTCGTTGAGCAGCGCGCTCACCGTGGCGTTGAGGTCGAACTCCTCGGGATGCGACTCGCGCTGGGCATCGAGCCGCGCGAGCGTCAGCAGGTCGAGGACGAGCACCCGCATGCGCTCGGACTCGTTGCTCATCGCCTCGAGGGCGGCGTCGAGCGCGGCGGGCTCGCGGCCGGCACCCCTGCGCAGGACGTCGATGTACCCCTTGAGCGCCGTCAGCGGGGTGCGCAGCTCGTGCGATGCGTCGGCGATGAAGCGGCGCACCTGCGCCTCGGAATCCTGCTGCGCCGTGAAGGCTTCCTGGATACGGTCGGCCATGTGGTCGAAGCTGCCTGCGAGCTGACCGACCTCGTCGCTGCTCGGCGTGAGCCGGCTTCGGGCTCCGAGATCGCCGGCGGCAAGCTGCTCGGCTGTTGCGGCGAGACGCCGCATCGGACGGAGCGTCCGTCCGGTGAGCATGACGCCGAGGACGGTCGCGAGGATCACCATCACCAGTCCCCCGGCGGTGATCAGCAGGATCTCGGCGTTCAGGACATCGGTGATCGGCGTCATCGACACGGAGAGCTGCACGACGCCGCAGGCACCGGTACCGACGGCCACGGGAAACCCGACGACAAGCTGATCACCGTTGCCGGTGGTGATCTGCTCCGCGCCTGAGCGCGTCCCCCTGGTCATCACCTGCTGGAGCGCACTGGCGTCGAGGTTGGGTGGGCTGGCACCAACCGGCGCAACCGCCTCCTCAGCAAGGGAGCTGTCATAGACGGCCACCTGGACCGTCTGCCCGGTCACCGTCGACACGGCGTTTGCCACGGCCCGTGCCACGAGTGCTGGATGGCCTCTGCAGAGAAGCAGGGTGCCGGTCGTCGCGGCCCCCAATGCTTTCTCCTTGGCCGTGATCAGGCGTCGCGCGGAGTTGAGGTTGGCCTGCAGCTCACCGACTCGGTTGCTGATCAGGCTCGCTCGCAAGGTGACGTACTGGTATCCCGCGAGCAGCACCAGCAATGGCAGCAGCAGTGCGATGAAGGTGAGTGTCAAACGCCATCGCAACGACGCGAGGGCGTGTCCGATGCGCCGCACGTTCTACCGCGCCGCGGCGTCGCTCCCGATCACCGTGTTGCGCAGCCGGTAGCCGACACCGCGCACCGTCTGGATCCGCTCGTGAGCCGTGTCGCCAAGCTTGGTGCGCAGGTAGCGAATGTAGACCTCGATGTTGTTCTCGTCGCCGAAGAAGTTGTACCCCCACACCTCATCGAGAATTCGCTGGCGTGGCAGCACCTGGTCGGCGTTGGTCGCAAGGTAGAAGAGGAGATCATATTCGCGCACGGAGAGGTCCACGGCGCGATCTCCGGCGCGAACCTCGCGAGTCGCCGTGTCGATGCTCAGGTCGCCGGCGCGGATGACGCGGCTGAGATCCGGGTTGCGACGTCGCAGCACCGCGCGGATCCGGGCGAGCAGCTCGGCGAATTCAAAGGGTTTGACGAGGTAGTCGTCGGCGCCAAGCTCGAGACCCTGGATGCGATCGCTGGCCTCGTCGCGAGCGCTGAGGATGATGATCCCGCGCGAGCGGTCGCCGGACAGCGCGCGGCAGAGCTGCCAGCCGTCGACACGCGGCATCATCAGGTCGAGCACGACCAGATGTGGCTTGAACTCGTCGACCACACGCAGCGCGACGTGCCCGTCCGGCGCGGTCCGGACGTCGTAGCCCTCATGGCGCAAGCCAAGCGCGATGAAGTCAGTGATGCTCTGCTCGTCGTCCACGACGAGAAGGCGGGTCGGCCCACTCATTGCCTCGAGTATATGAGTCGACTCGCGACGTCTCCGCCACGGGATGATCGCAAACAGCCCTTCTCAGCGCACTCTCAGCAGGCCACTACACTGGATCGATGAGCCAGAGATCCACTGCTCGCGTGCGCATCGCCGACGGCCTCGCCGCCGCCGAGATTCATGCGCACACGCTCGCGAGTGACGGGATGGTGAGCGCCGTCGAGCTGGTCCGCGCGGCGGCCGCGGTCGGACTGAAGGTGCTCTGCATCACCGACCACGACACGATCTCCGAGCTCGGGCCGGCGATTGAGACGGGCGGCGCGCTGGGCGTCGACGTCGTGCGCGGAGAGGAGGTCACGGCGTCGTTTCCGCCCGGCATCCACATCGTCGGGCTGTTCCTGGACCGGCAGATACGCATGCACATGTCGGTTGAGGACACGGTTGACGCGATCCACGACGAGGGCGGTCTCGCCGTCATCGCGCATCCGTTCATGCCGACCTGGTTCGCATCGATGACGCCCGGTAGAGCGCGGAGCCTGCTCGAGACCCGCCTGGTGGACGGCATCGAGCTGCGCCACACCGCGCCGGTGCTCCCGCGGACGTGGGGTCTGCTCGACACCTTCTACGCCGAACACCGGGACCGGCTTGGGGCGGCGCTCGGGGCCGGCGACAGCCACTTCGGAGCGCACGACCTCGGGCGGGTGCTGACCGTGTTCCCCGGAAACGGGGCGGCGGACCTGCGCAGAGCGATCGAGGATCGGACCACGTCGCCGATGTCCGGTGCCGTGGTGCCGCCGGCCCCGCCACTCCGGATGCGCCTCGCCCAGCAGTACCGATCGATGGTGTGGCTCGGTGGCGAGCGCCGCGCGGGAAGGGTCGGGGGCGGGGCCGGTCCGTCCGGAGGGGCGGTGACCCCCGGTTAGAATCGGCCCTGGCCCGTTTAGCTCAGTTGGTAGAGCAGGGGACTCTTAATCCCAAGGTCCAGGGTTCGAACCCCTGAGCGGGCATGCCTTTCCTGTACCCCTCCGGCTGATGTGTCGCACACCTTCGGCTGAGAAGTCCCAGCGGCTTCGGGTGGGGTGGGTCCGCGGTCAGTCTCGGTCTTGAACCGCACCGACGACGCGCGCCGCCGTGGTCAGGATGGAGCCTTGAACATCCTTTGCGCGCGGTGCGGCTCGGAGCGTCTGATCCCGCTCACGTTCGGCGATGCGGACGACGGCGATCGCGTCTCCGAGCTGCCCACGCGTCCGATCGCGGGTTCAAGGGGTCGTTG
>PKWB01000054.1 GCA_003131685.1 Candidatus Dormiibacterota bacterium | reverse complement strand
CATTGGTGATGCTGCCCGCCTTCTCGAAGATGGCATGTCCGGGGAAGAGCACCGTCGCGAACCGGGACACGATCCCCGGGCGAGTGTCGAACGCCACGACGCAGGCGGCCTTCCGCACTGCGCGCTCGAGCAGGTCGGCGTCGGCTTCGAGCGCCGGGTTGGGACCAACTGTCAGCAGGGCGCGCAGCTCCCCCGCCGCAAGCCCTTCGAGGATCTGGCGGCCGTTCCTGCCTCGCTGCGTCAGCGGCGCATATGCGGGGCCGAGATTTGGGAGCATGCCGAGGTCTTTCGCGCCCCGCCCGTTGGTGCCGCGCGTGATCGTGAGGCGACGCACCGAGCCGAGCGCGGCGAGCGCTGCTGCCAGATCGGCCGCATGGGTGCGGTTGGTCTCGTCGGCGATGAGGCCGATCCGCGAGGCTCCGGTGGCAGCGGCGACCGCGTCTGCGGCTGCGACGTCCTTGCTCAGCCGGATCACGCGCGCACCCTTCTTGTGCTCGGCCTTGTACAGCCGCAGCGTCAGCACCGGCGCCTGGTCCTCGGGCTCGGCGCCGAGCACGACCAGCGCGTCGCAGTCCTCGATTTCGACGATGCCGAGCTCGTGCTCAGCCGCAGAGAGATCGTCGAACGCTTCGAGCTGATGGTCGAGATGCGGTGTGCCGATCACCTGGCGAGCAATTCGCTCGAGCAGGAACAGCTCCTCGTTGGTGCTGGCGCTCGACCCGAGCACGCCGATCGATGCGGCACCGTACTCGTCGGCGATCTCGCGAAGACGGCGTGCGGCCTGGGTGATCGCCTCGGGGACCGAGACGTCGCGCGACTCGTCGTCGCTGCGGACCACCGGCCGGCGGACGCGCTCCGCGCTGTTCCAGCGGTCGAAGCTGTACCGGCCGCGATCGCAGAGCCACATGTCGTCGACCAGTGGGTTGTCGCGCGACGCGAATCGACGCACCTCGAAATCGCGACTGTCGACATTGATGTTGCAGCCGTATGAGCACTCGGGGCAGATGCTCGCAGTCCGCTGGAGATCCCACGGACGCGAGACGAAGCGGTACTTCCTGTGGGTGAGCGCGCCCACCGGACAGACCTCGGGCAGGTTGCCCTGAAACTTCGACTCCAGCTGGCGATCGTCAAAGGTTGCCACCAGCGTGTCGACACCGCGCTGCTGGAGCACGATCTCCCTCTCGCCGGTGATCTCCTCGTAGTAGCGCACGCAGCGCCAGCAGAGGATGCAGCGCTCCTGGTCGAGCTCGATGTTCTCCGAAAGCGGGATCGCCTTCTTGAAATGGACCTTCTCGGAGATGGGAAAGCGCGAGATCCCCGGGCCGTAGCGGAACGTGAAGTCCTGGAGGTCACACTCCCCGCCCCGGTCGCACACGGGGCAGTCGAGCGGGTGGTTGAGGAGCAGGAACTCCAGCATCCCCTCGCGAAGCTTCGTGACCTCGGGAAGATCGGTGCGCACCACCATGCCGTCGCCGGCGACGGTCGCGCAGGCCGGCTGCGGCTTCGGGAACTTCTCGATGTTGACCAAGCACATCCGGCACACCGCGACCGGGTCCATCTTCGGATGCGCGCAGTAGATCGGGATGTGGATGCCGGCCTCGGTTGCGGCGTCGAGCACCAGCGTTCCTTTGGGAACACGGAGCTCGCGTCCGTCGATGCTGATGCCGACGCGGCCGTCGTCCGGCTGCTCGGGCGGCGTTCCCGTCTCCGCCACCGCGGTCACGCCACCAGAGCCGTGGCCTGCGCCCTCACCGGGCAGCGGCCGGCTCCGCAGTGGGCTTCGAACTCATCGCGGAAGTACTTGTAGGCGGACATCACGAACCAGGTCGCGGTGTCGCCGAGCGGGCAGAAGCAACGGCCATCCATGTTCGAGCAGATGTCGGTGAGGCTGGCGAGCTCGGCGCGTGTCGCGTGACCCGATTCGAGGCGGTGCATCAGCTCCGATTCGAAATACGTCCCCTCGCGGCAAGGCACGCACTTGCCACACGATTCGTGCCGATAGAAGTCGACCAGTCGCATCGACACGTCGACAAGGCAGGTGGTCTCGTCCATGAAGATCATCGCGCCCGCTCCGAGCGATGATCCCGCCTCCTGGACGGCGTTCATGTCCAGTGGCAGGTCGAGGTGCTGCGGGAGCAGCACCTGCATCGAACCCCCCCCGGGCTGGAATGCCTTGAGCGTCCGGCCTTGCCAGATACCGCCGCACTCCTCGTCGAGGAGCTCGCGAATCGGCGTCCCCAGCTGCATCTCGTAATTGCCGGGCCGATCGATGTGGCCGCTGCAGCAGAAAACCCTTGTGCCGGCGCTCTTTTCGGTGCCGAGCGCTTTGAACCACTCGCCACCGCGCAGGACGATGTGGGGCAGGTTGCAGAGCGTCTCGACGTTGTTCACGACCGTCGGTTGCCCGTAGAGGCCCTTGACCGCGGGGAACGGCGGCTTGAGCCGTGGCTGGCCCCGAAGCCCCTCGAGCGATTCGATCAGCGCCGTCTCCTCGCCACAGATATATGCACCCGCGCCGCCATGCACGATGACCTCGCAGTCGAACCCGCTGCCGAGGATGTTCCTGCCGATGTAGCCGCCGGCCCGCGCTTCTTCGACGGCGCGCTCGAGCAGGAGGCGCTGGTCGTGGTACTCCCCGCGGATGTAGATGAACGACGTGTTCACCTGAAGTGCGTACGACGCGATCAGGAGCCCCTCGATGAGCTGGTGCGGGCTCTCATCGATGAGGTAGCGATCCTTGAAGCATCCCGGCTCCGACTCGTCGGCGTTGCAGCAGAGATAGCGTGGGAAGACGTCCTTCGGAAGGAACGACCACTTCATCCCGGTCGGGAACCCCGCCCCTCCCCGCCCTCGAATGTTCGACGTCTTCACCTCGGCGACCAGCGTCTCCGGGGTGAACTTCTTGAACGCCTCCCGCAGCCCCTGGTAACCGCCGACCTTCTCGTACCCCCTGAGCGTCTGCAGGGCGTCCGCGCCAAAATCCTTGGTGAGCAGCTTGTACTCAGCCATCGACGCTCATCAGGTCCGGCGCGGATCCACTCATCGGCCGCTGCATCCTACTGAGCGCCCTTACCCGGACGTCGCGGACGCTTCTTTGTACCGGGGCCAGTCGTTGCCGATGGTGCTGGCTCTTTAGGCGTGGTCGCCTCTGTGCTCTCCGCTTCAGACGCCGCATTCGGGGGCTCAGTTGGGGCGGGTCCTGTCGTCGCGGGGACCCCTCGCCGCCGCGCTTTTTGCGCGTCAGCGCTTCCCCCCGCGACGCCACCCGACTGGACGTTCGCCTCTTCGTGCGGTGTCGGCGTCGATCTCAGGGCTCCTAGGATCTGGTCCACTCTTTCAGGGGTGAGGTTCTCTTGGAAGTGGTGGTCCACTTGCATGGTGGGTGCGCCACCGCAGCCGCCCAGGCATTCCACTGTGCTTGACCAGGTGAAGGCGCCGTCGGCGGTGGTTTCGCCACTGGCGCAGGCCAGCGATCGCTCCAGGTGGTCGACGATTTCCTCGGCTCCGCGGAGCGCGCAGGAGACGTTGATGCAGACGATGACTTCGTGGCGGCCGTGGGGGCGCTGGAAATACATCGAGTAGAAGGTCGAGACCGCTTCGACGTCGCTGGGCGTGACCTGGAGGATGCCGGCGATCTCGGTCATGGCGTCCGGGGTGATCAGGCCCTGCTCGTGCTGGACCGCCCAAAGTGCCGGGAGAATGGCGCTGCGCGCACGCGGATAGCGGTCGCGGGCACGCTCGATCGCGCTCCGCGTCTCCGCCTGCAAGGTCATACCGGGGTCCCCGCGAAATCGCGGTGGCCCGGTACGGATCTCACGGGGCGGGTCATCTGTCGACGTCCCCGAGCACGATGTCGATGGAGCCGATCACCGCGACCACGTCTGCGATGAGCTCGCCGCGAACCATGTGCGGCAGGGCGCTCAGGTTGCTGAACGAGGGTGCACGCACCTTGCAGCGGTATGGGCGGTTGGTCCCGTCGCTCACCAGGTAGAAGCCCAGCTCGCCCCGAGGAGACTCCACCGCCTGGTAGACCTGACCGGCGGGGACGCGCATGCCTTCGGTCACCAGCTTGAAATGGTGGATGAGCGACTCCATGCTGGTGTTGAGCTCGTTACGGGGTGGGAGCGCGACCCGTCGATCGGTCGTGTTCACGGGGCCGTCGGGAAGGTTTTCGAAGGCCTGGGTGATGATCTTCAACGACTCGCGCATCTCCTGCATGCGCACCAGGTAGCGGTCGTAGACGTCGCCGGTGCGACCGATCGGGACATCGAAGTCGAAGTGGTCGTAGGAGCTGTACGGTTGCGCCTTGCGCAGGTCGTAGGGCACCCCACTTCCCCGCAGCACCGGCCCGGTGGCCCCGTAGGCCATCGCATCCTCGGGTGTCAGCGTGCCCAGCCCGATGGTCCGCTGCCGAAAGATCGGGTTCTTGGTGATCAGCAGCTCGTGCTCGTCGATGAGCTTGGGAAAGGTCTTGATGACCGCGCCGACCATCTCGTAGAACGCATCGGGGACGTCCGCGAGCAGGCCGCCGACGCGGATGAAGGACGTGTGCATGCGCACGCCGCTCACCAGCTCGTTGATGTCGAGGAGCTTCTCGCGATCGCGCCATGCGTATACGAACGCCGTGGTTGCTCCGAGGTCGAGCGCGCTGGTGCCGTACCAGAGGAGGTGACTCGCCAGGCGGCAGAGCTCGCACATGATCACGCGCAGGTACTGACCGCGCAGCGGCACCTCGATGCCGAGCAGCCGCTCGACTGCGAGCGAGAAACCGAGGTTGTTGAAGAGCGGCGACAGGTAGTCCATCCGGTCCGTGTAGGGGATGCACTGCTGGTACGTGTGCCGCTCGAAATCCTTCTCGAATCCCGTGTGCAGGTAGCCGATGTCGGGGCGGCACTCGAGCACGACCTCGCCCTCGAGGTTGAGCACGAGCCGCAACACGCCATGCGTCGAGGGATGCATCGGCCCCATGTTCAATTCCATGGTGCTGTCGCCGATCTCGACGAGGTCGATCGCGTCCAGCCCTGGCTCGATGCCGAGACGCCCGCGACCGGCTTCGTACTGCTCGCTGAGCGGATCGACGTCGGTGACCGGGCCGCCCAGCGGCGGCAGCGCGGTCATCGCGATCCTCCCGGCATGTCGCGCGGTCGCTCCGCGGCCGGGAGCGCCCACTCGAGGTTGTGCGTGAAGGCGATCGGCTCGCCGAACGACGCGTAGTCCTTGCGAAGCGGATGGCCGTCCCAGTCGGTGGGCAGGAGGATCCGCTTGAGGTCGTGATGGCCGGTGAACGTGATGCCGAGGAGGTCGAAGCACTCGCGTTCGTGCCAGTCCATGCCGGCGAAGACCTCCTCGAGGGTCGGCACGTTGGGATCGTCCTCGGTGACCTGCACGATCAGGCGGCAGACGTCGTTGTGCTGGAGCGACCGGAGCATGTAGACCACGTCGAAGCGCGGTTCGGCGGGCTCACGATCGGGCCAGTCGACGGCGGTGACGAAGACCGGGGTCGTGTAGGCCGCATCGGGGTGGTCGCGGAGCAGGGTGCAGACCGCGACCAGGTCGGCGCGGTCCACCCATATGGTCACCTCGCCAAGTCCGCTGTCGCGACGGCGCACCGCGGTCGGAAGCTCCCGCTCGAGGAGATCCGCTGCTCGCGCGCCGCTCATGGGGGATCCCACGGCGGTCATCGCGCCTACCCGAGCAGCGAGCCGGGGAGTTCCCCGGCGATCTTCTTCTGCAGCTTCATGACCGCGTCCAGCAGGCCCTCCGGGCGCGGCGGGCAGCCCGGGATGTAGACATCGACGGGCACCACCTTGTCGACGCCCTGGACGATCGCGTAGTTGTTGAACATCCC
>PKWB01000035.1 GCA_003131685.1 Candidatus Dormiibacterota bacterium | reverse complement strand
GGCGGGGCCCGCCTCCTCGAAGGGATCGGCGCCGCCGCGTTCGTCCCGGTCGCGCTGGGCACGGTCGCGGCGGCGACGTCAGGCGATCGGCGCCGCCGTGCCGGTGCGAGCGGCGCGTTCGAGGCGTCGACACTCATCGGATATGCGGGGGGATTCGGGCTCGGATCGGTGGCGTACTTCGGCCTGCATCGCTGGGCGTTTGTCCTGCTCGCCGGGCTCTACGCCCTGGCGGCGATCGTGTGCCTCGTCTTCGTGCCGCGGGTGCCGCCACTCCCGGTCCACTCGCTGCGTGTCGTCTTCCGGGCTGCCGTCGGGCCCGGTCCGATGCGCGCCTTCCTGCCCTCGTGGATCATGTCGTTCGCGCTTATCGGAGCGTTTGTCGCCAATCTGCCCTCGTTGCTCCGCCACAAGGCGGAGGCGTCGCAGTCGCTGATGCATCACTTCGATGTGCGCGTGATCGGCCTGTTCCTGATTGCCTGGGTCGCGATCTTCCTGGTCGGCATCATCCTGTGGACGCCCTTCGTCGCGCGCCTCGGGCCCGCGATCGTGATGCGCAGGGCCGTCCCCGGTGCGTGGCTCACCATGATCGCGCTGCTCGCGATCAACCATCTCCCCTTCATCGGGATGCTGGTGGTGCTGCCGTTGCTCGTGCTCGGCATCCTCTGGCTGGCTGGCTTCGGGCCCGCAGCGGTCACCTACCTTGCCGACTGCTCGGAGAGCCTGAGCGCCGATCGATCAGCGCTCATGTCCTTCTATACGGTGGCCCTCGCCGGCGGCGGCGCGATCGGCGCGGTGATCGGCGGTTTTGCCGCCCATCTCCTCTACATCGACGGTCTCGTGATCCTCGGACTGCTCCTCGCGACCGCGACCTACATCACGCTCGGCTCGGTGGTGCGATTCGATCGCGCCGCCAAGTCCGCAGCGCTGGTCTGAACTCGGGTCGCTACCAGGCCCAGACCTCGGGCGCGGTCCCGGGGCCGGGGAACATGGCGTTGAGCTCCTCGAGCGCCGCGTCATCAAGGCGCACGTCCAGCGCCTGCAGGTTGCTCTCGAACTGCTCGATGGTGCGTGGCCCGACGATCGGACCGGTGACACCCGGCTGCCGGAGCAGCCATGCAAGGCCGACGGCCGACGGGTGCTCACCGAGCTTCGCGCAGAACGCCTCGTAGCGCTCGATGCTGTCGTGGTGCTCGGCGAGGAGCTTCTGGGTGACCTCTGACGCCGACCGGCCCGTGTCCCGCTGCTTGGCGAGGATGCCGCCCAGCAGCCCGCGCATCAACGGGCTCCACGCGATGATGCCGACGCCGTAGTGGAGGGCCGCGGGGATCACCTCCTCCTCGACATGGCGCTCGACCAGGTTGTACAGACACTGCTCGCTGATGAGCCCAAGGAAGTGCCGCGCCCTGGCCATCTCCTGGGCCTGCGCGATCGTCCAGCCGGCGAAGTTCGAGGATCCGACGTAGACGATCTTTCCCTGCTGTACCAGCACCTCCATCGCCTCCCAGATCTCGTCGAACGGTGTGCTCCTGTCGACGTGGTGCATCTGGTAGAGATCGATGTGGTCGGTCTGGAGGCGCCGGAGCGAGCCTTCGCAGGCATTGCGGATATTGCGAGCGGAGAGGAACGTGTCGTTGGGCCAGTCGCTCATCGACCCATAGAGCTTGGTGGCGATGACCACCTTCTCGCGGCGTCCCCCACCCTGCGCGAACCATCTGCCGACGATCTGCTCGGTGATTCCCTCGCCTTTCTTCCACCCGTACACGTTGGCGGTGTCGAAGAAGTTGAGACCGGCGTCGAGCGCGGCATCCATGATCCTGTGAGACGTGGCTTCATCGGTCTCCGGACCGAAGTTCATGGTGCCGAGGCACAGACGGCTGACCGACAAACCGGAGCGACCGAGGTGTGTGTATTCCATGCCCCGAGTCTGACAGTCAGGTCAACCCGCGCATCACCCTGGCGACCAGTGACGATGAGAATCCACGCCGCTGCAGGGCGCCTGCGACCCGCATCCGGGCCCGCCGATCGCGAACGTCCGCTGCGCCGGTGCGCTCCCAGAGCCGCTGAGCGACAGCCAGCGCGGAGGCCTCCTCGGTGTCGCTCTGCCCGTCGAGTGCATCGGTGATCAGCTCGGTGGCGACGCCCTTCGCCTTGAGGTCGGCTGCGACCCGCGCGCGGCCATGTCCCGCACGCCGGTGCCGCGCCGCCACCGACGCCGCCATCGCCGCGTCGTTGATGTACCCGGAGTCGATGCATCGCCGCACCGCCTCGTTGGCGGCGTCCGCGGTGTAGCCGCGGCGTTCCAGCTTGCGTTGCAACGCAGCCGCAGACTGGCCGGCACCACGGAGGATGCGCAACGCTGCATCCTCCGCGGCGTCAGCACTTTCAGGCTTCGTGGGTGGGGTGGGTGCCCTCACGAGATCGCCGTGGTGCGCGTTCTAGGCGACGGGTGCCGTGACCGGCGGCAGCTCGCCGCTCAATTCGACGACGGCATCGCGGAGCACGGGCTCAGGGAGGGCGGCGATCCGCACCTTTGCCGCCACCTCCTCGAGGAGGTCGGGATTCTGGCGCAGGAAGTCGCGCACGTTCTCACGTCCCTGTCCGAGGCGCATGTCGCCGTAGGAGAACCATGCGCCACTCTTGTCGATGATGTGGGCGTCGATGGCCATGTCGAGCACGCTGCCGGCGTACGAGATGCCCTCGTTGTAGAGGATGTCGAACTCGGCGGAACGGAACGGTGGCGCCACCTTGTTCTTGACAACCTTGACCTTGACCCGGCTGCCGACGACGTCGAGGCCCTGCTTGATGGAGTCGATCTTGCGAATGTCCATGCGCACCGACGCGTAGAACTTCAGCGCGCGGCCACCGGAGGTGACCTCGGGGTTGCCGAACATCACACCGATCTTCTCGCGGAGCTGGTTGATGAAGATGACCGAGGTGTGGGAGCGGCTGATCGCTCCGGTGAGCTTGCGCATCGCCTGGGACATCAGGCGTGCCTGCAATCCGACGTGGCTGTCCCCCATCTCGCCGTCGATCTCGGCCTTGGGAACCAGGGCGGCGACCGAGTCGATCACGACGACGTCGACCGCACCGCTGCGCACCAGCACCTCGACGATCTCGAGCGCCTGCTCACCGGTATCGGGTTGCGAGATCAACAGTTCCTCGGTGTTGACCCCGATGCGGGATGCGTACTGCGGATCGAGCGCGTGCTCGGCGTCGATGAAGGCGGCGACGCCACCGCGACGCTGCGCCTCGGCGATGATATGCAGGGTCAGGGTCGTCTTTCCGGACGACTCGGGGCCGTACACCTCGATGATCCGGCCGCGAGGGATGCCGCCGACGCCGAGCGCGATGTCGAGCGTCAGCGCACCGGTCGGGATGATGTCGATATGCTGAGCATGTACGTCTCCGAGACGCATGATCGCTCCCTTTCCATGGGCTCGCTCGATCTGTCCGAGGGCTGTCTGCAGTGCCCGATCCCGCTCCGTCGTCACCGGCTCACTCCTGTCTTCACGCGGCGCTCGAGCACGCCGCCCGTTCACTTCTACGACCGGCTCGACAGTATCGATGGTACGACTTGCTAGTGTGTTCGTCAAAGCTGTACTCCAAGGGGTGGTTGGGATGGATTGGAGGTGCGGCTGGGATGCCGTAGGGCGTCGCGACGGGCGGCGCGTCCGGGCTCACCGGGTGGGGCGAACATTTGTACTGTACTCCCTTGGTGCGGACGTGACAAGCCCGAAGTTGGGCCGCGCCGAACCGCTCGCAGGGTGGGGTGATCACGGTGTTGCAACCGCTCCGGACGCGGCGCCCGGCATCGCGCGGACAACCTCACGAGAGAGACGCAGCGCAGCCCGGACGGCATATGCGCGATTCAACTCTCGCCCCCGATCCTCATCGAGACGGATGCCTCGCACCGACGCCGGCCCGGCGACCGCGACGAAGACGAGCCCGGCCGGCTTGTGCTCGGTGGCGTCCGGTCCGGCAACGCCCGTGATGCCGACGCCAAGGTCGGCCTCGTATCGCCGGCGCACGCCCGCGGCCATCGCCTCGGCCACCTCCGCACTGACCGCGCCGTGGGTCGCGAGCAGATGGCGGCCGACGCCGAGGTGCTCGGCTTTGACGTCGTCCGCATAGGCGATCACGCCGCCGCGGACGTAGGCAGACGACCCCGCGACCGCGGTCAGCGCGGCGCCGAGCAGGCCGCCGGTGCACGACTCCGCGACCGCGATGGTCAGACCTGCCTCGGTGAGGTCGCGCCCGAGCGACGCGGCCTCCGGGAAGGCCAGCTCGAGCGCCGGCAGACGGTCGTCACCATCCTGGCCTGAGGCCTGCAGCGCATCCACCGGTCAGCCGCCGGGGCGGAGCGAGCGCCAGACGCAGTCCGGGCCCCGCCGCCTCACCGGTAGTTGGTGAACTGGAGGGGGACGTCGAGGTCGAGGTCGCGCAGCTGCTGGATCACCGCCTGGAGCTCGTCCTTGTCCTTGCTCGAGACCCGCAGCTGGTCCCCCTGGGTCCGGACCTGCGCCTTGGGATGCTGCCCGCGGATCCGCTTGGTCAGGTCCCGTGCCAGCTCCTCGCCGATGCCCTTGCGAAGCTTGACGACCTGACGGACGTTCCCTTTCGCCGCCGCCTCCGGCTTCTGCGGATCAAGCACCTTGAGGTCGAGGCCGCGCCGGTGCGCCTTGCTCTGGAGGACGTCGATGATCGACTTGAGCTGCGCGTCGGTGCCGGTGAGCAGCGTGATCGTCTCGTCCTCGAGCGTCATCTCGACATCGATGCCCTTGAAGTCATACCGGGTCGTGATCTCTCGACGCGCCTGGTCGACCGCGTTGACCAGCTCCTGGCGGTCGAACTCGCTGACGACGTCGAAGCTGTGGTCCTGAGGCATGACTGATGAGGATAGCGACACGCGCCATGGCGCAGCGCCGGACCCCGATGGACCGCTCCGTTCGTCGAGCCGGAGTGCTCCGCTACTCGTCGCCGAGGTCGGCGAGCAGCTCGTCAACCTGGAACACGTCCATCAGGACCTCACGCGACTTGCTGCCCTCGAACGGGCCGACCACTCCGTGCTCGGCAAGCTGGTCGACGAGGCGCGCTGCACGCGTGTAGCCGACGCTGAGCTTGCGCTGGAGCAGCGACGCGGCGGCGCGCCCTTCGGCCGCAACCGTGTGCGCCGCCTTGGCAAAGAGCGGATCGCGCTTGGACGCGTCACGCGCCCAGGACACGGTTGCCTCGACCGTGAAGATCTCCTCCTGGTAGTCGGGCTTCCCCTGCAGCTTCCAGTGGCCGATGAGCGCGTCGAGCTCGCGGTCGCTGACGAACGCACCCTGCAGCCGGCGCGGCTTGCCCTCGTCGATGGGGAGGTAGAGCATGTCGCCGCGGCCGAGCAGCTTCTCCGCTCCCATCTCGTCGAGGATGACGCGAGAGTCCACACCGCTCGAGACGGCGAATGCGACGCGGCTCGGGATGTTCGCCTTGATCAGACCGGTGATGATGTCCGCCGACGGACGCTGCGTGGCCACGATGAGGTGGAGGCCCACGGCGCGCGCGAGCTGTGCGATCCGGCAGATCAGGTCCTCGATCTCCCCCGCCGCGACCATCATCAGGTCGGCGAGCTCGTCAATCACGATGACGATGTACGGCAGCGGCGCGACCCCAAGTCCCGGTGCCTTCTCGTTGAACGCAACGATGTTGCGGGCGGCGTGCGACGCGAAGAGCTTGTACCGCTCCTCCATCTCCTTCACCGCCCATCGCAGCGATGCGACCGCGGCCTCGGGCTCCACCACGACCGGGACGAGGAGATGGGGCAGGTCGGCAAAGTTGGACAGCTCGACCCGCTTGGGGTCGATGAGGATCATCTTGAGTTGTGCCGGAGTGGCCTGGAGCAGGAAACCGCCGAGCACCGCGTTGATGCACACCGATTTCCCGCTGCCGGTCGCACCGGCGATGAGCAGGTGCGGCATGCGCGTGAGGTCGCCGATCACCGGGTGTCCGCTGACGTCGGCACCGAAGGCAACGCTCAGCTTGTGGCGTCGATCGGTGAACGCCGGCGACTCGATCGTCTCCTTGAGGCTCACCAGCTGTGCCGCCTTGTTGGGCACCTCGACGCCGATCGCGGATTTGCCCGGAATGAACGGCTGGATGCGGATGGGCGCGGCGAGCGCGAGCGCAAGGTCGGTCTGGTACCCGAGGATGCGACGCACCGGCACGCCGACGGCGGGCTGAAGCTCGTACTGCGTGACCGTCGGCCCGCTGTTCGCGCCGACGATCCGCGTCTCGATGCCGAACGACTGCAGGGTGCTCACGATCTTGTCACCTGTGGCGCGAACTTCAGCGGCAAGGCGCTCGCGCTTGCCGGTGATCGTGTCGAGCAGCTCGGGGGTCGGCAGCACCCAGACCTTCTCCGGCTCGTCATTGATCATCACGGCGTGGCCGATGCCGACCTCGGGAACGGGACCGATCAACACCGGCGCCTCCCCGGGCGCCGCGGGAACCCCTTCGAATTCGCGCGTGAAGCCGTGCTCGCCGAGGTCCTCACCGGTCGCCTGCGGCTCCTCCGGGTCGAGGAAGGCGGTCGGCGGCGCCGCAGCCTTGGGGGGATCGAAGGGCAGCACCATGGGAACGCCCGTGAGCTCTTTGGACGGCTCTTTGAAGGCGTCCGGCGTCGGCGCGAAGACGCGCGCGCGTCCACCGGGGTCGTTGGCAGTGCGATCGCGACGGAGCCCTTCTCCTTCGGCAGCGAACCAGCGGCCGAGCGCCCGGACCACGGTCCCGGTGCGGAGGTCGGTGGCCAGGATCACGCCCAGCAAGGCGGCCACGATGAGCGCCGCACCCGCCCCCGCTCCACCGAGCACGCGCTGCACGCCCGAGCCGATCCAGCTCCCGAGGGCACCCGCGTCGCCGCCGACCATCCCGATCAGGCCGAGGAGCGCGAGCATGGCGATGGTGCTGCCCAGCGCAGCAAGGGTTCCTGCTCGCCACTCGGGGGTCATGCACAGCCGCACACCGGTCAGGACGAGACCGGCGACCCCGAGCCAGGCTCCGACCCCGAAGGCGCCGAAGAGCCCGTCGTGCACGGGTCCGGCGACAGCTCCACCGCCGGGAAGGATGAGCACCGCCGCGAGGATCACCCCCGCGCCGATCGCTCCGATCCCGGTCAGCTCACGGCGCAGGTCGCGATGCAGCAGCGGGGGTCGCGACGGCGCGCGCGATCGGGAACGCGCGGCCGGACGCCGCGACGGCGTGCGCTTGCGTGTGGGGCGGGTTGGGGCGGAGCGAGCCATATCGTGAACTCGATGTGGGACGTGTGGAAGACGGGCTACCGGGGCCCCTGGATCGGGCCCGATGCTATCAGCAAATCGACCTCCGCAAATGCGGCTGCGGGTACCGGGGCGATCCGGCCGGCCAGGCGAAGCACGTCGAACATCCGTGCCTATACTACACGAATGTGTTGTCGTGGAGACTTGCTTTCCGCCTCAGACCTCGGTGACCAGGGGCAGGATCAGGGGCCGGCGCTTGGTCTTCTTGTAGAGGAATCGCGAGAGTCCCTCGTGGATCGCCCCCTGCCACGCGTTGTACCCGGCGTCGGGGGTTAGTCGCGACACCAGCGACAGGACATGCTCGCGTGCCTCGTCGAAGAGCGCGTCGGCGTCGTCGGCCACGAACCCGCGCGACACCAGGTCGGGGCCTCCGACCACCGCGCCGCTGGATCGTTCGACGGTCAGCACCACCAGGATCACCCCGTCCTGGGCGAGCTGCTGCCGATCGCGGAAGACGACGTCGCCGGCCTCCTCGATGCTGAGCCCGTCGACGTACACATACCCGGTTCGCACCCGCTCACCGGTGGGCCGGACGCCGTGCTCGTCGAGCGCGATGACCGTGCCGTTGTCGATGGCGAGGACCCGCTCCGCGGGGATCCCGACAGAACGAGCCAGCGCGGCGTGGAGGGCGAGATGGCGGTACTCCCCGTGCACGGGGATGAAGTACCGCGGTCGCGTCAGCGTGAGCAGCAGCTTGAGCTCCTCGCGGCTGGCGTGCCCGGAGGCGTGCACACCATGTCGCGAGGAGTTGAAGACGCGCGCGCCACGCCGGTACAGGTTGTTGATCGTCCGGTGCACCGACTCCTCGTTTCCGGGAATCGGGTTCGCGCTGATGATCACGGTGTCGGCTTCGCGCAGGCTGACCATTCGATGCTCGCCCGCGGCGATGCGCACCAGCGCCGACAGCGGCTCCCCCTGCGCACCCGTGCAGAGAATGGCGAGCTCGTTGTCGGGAAGGCGCTCGTGCTCCTTCGGATTGACGAACATCCCGGGCGGTACATGCAGATATCCGAGCTCCTCGGCCACCTTGATGTTCTTGAGCATCGACCGGCCGACGATGAAGCAGCGCCGTCCACATGCCTGCGCGGCGTTGATCGCCTGCTGCAGGCGTGAGATGTTGGAGGCGAATGTCGCCATCAGGATGCGGCCCTCCGCCGCGGCGAAGATGGGCGCGAGCCCTTCGCCGACGCTGCGCTCGCTCGGGGTCGTGCCCTCCTGCTCCGCGTTGGTGCTGTCGCTCATGAGCAGGAGCACACCTTCGTCGCCGATACGAGCGAGTCGTGCGAGGTCGGGGGGCTCACCGTGCACCGGTGTGGTGTCGATCTTGAAGTCGCCCGAGTGCACGATGACTCCCACGGGCGTTCGCACCACGAGCGCGCACGCGTCAGGGATCGAGTGGGTTGCGTGCACCCATTCGACCTCGAAGCAGCCCAGCGCGCGCGTATCGCCGGGGCGCACCGTGTGCAGCTCGGTGGTCTCGATGAGCCCGTGCTCACGGAGCTTGTTGCGCAGGAAACCGAGCGTCAGCGCAGTGCCGTACACGGGCACGGGCAGGCGCGGCAGCACGTATGGGAGCGCACCGATATGGTCCTCGTGGCCGTGGGTCAGCACGATGCCGCGGATATTGCCGACGCGCTCCTGCAACCAAGCGATGTCGGGGATCACCAGGTCGACGCCGAGCATCTCCTGCTCCGGAAACATCAGGCCGGTGTCGATCACCACGATGTCGTCGCCGAAGCTGAGCGCCATCATGTTGCGACCGATCTCGCCGAGCCCGCCCAGCGGGATCAGCGTCAGCTGCGCCGACCCGAGCGCCTCGGTCAAAAGAGATCCATCTGATCACCGCCGGGTGCGGCCGCGACCTTGCGCAGGTCCGACGCGGAAGCCCCTCCGGCGCGCCGGGCTCGTGTCGCTTCGGCGTCGGCCAGGTAGCCGCGGACACGCCGCATGTCGGCCTCGAGCGTGTCCTTCAGACCACCGTTGTAGAGCGCGGCCGCGGGGTGAAACAGGGGGACGTACACCCGATCGTCGCGACGGACACGCTCGCCGTGGAGAGTCGAGATGCCCCCGGCGCCGGGAAGGAGACGCTGCAGCGCGTGCCGTCCGAGCAGGAGGATGACATCCGGCTGCAGGAGCTCGATCTGCTCATCGAGGTAGTGGCTGCAGGCCTCGACCTCGAGCGGTTCGGGATCGCGATTCCGGGGCGGCCGGCACTTCACGATGTTGGTGATGTAGATGTCGCGCCGATCCAGCCCGACCGATTCCAGCAGGCTGGTCAGCAGGCGGCCGGCCGCGCCGACAAAGGGTTTGCCCTCACGATCCTCGTTCTCGCCCGGGGCCTCCCCGACCGCCATCACGCGCGCGGTCGCCGGGCCGTACCCGGGAACCGCCTGGATGCGCGTGAGGTGCAACGGGCACGCGGTGCACTCGCGCACGCGTCCGTGGAGCTCGAGGACCTCTTCGGTCGTCGCCACCATTGGCGGAGTTTAGAGCACGACGCCGGGCGTCTTCGGGCGATCCATGCGGGTGCGTCAGCGGTCGCGGAGCAGCAGCTCCGCAAGTTGCACGGCATTGGTCGCGGCACCCTTGCGCAGGTTGTCGGCGCTGAAGAAGAGCGCGATGCCGTTCTCGGTCCCGGTATCGCGGCGGACCCGGCCCACCTGGACGTCATCGGTGCCCGCGACCGCCCGGGGCATCGGGTATCGCTGTGAGGCGGGGTCGTCGACGACCACGATTCCCGGGGACTCGCGCAACAGAGTCCGCACGTCGTCGGGGTCCGCGTCGGCGTCGAGCTCCGCCCACACCGCGGCACTGTGTCCGATCGTCACCGGCACCCGAACCGTGGTGACGCTCATGCGCAGGTCGGGTGCGTCGAGCACGCGGCGCGTCTCGGCGATCACCTTGACCTCCTCCTCGGTGTCGGCACCCTGCATGGCCCACCCCCCCGGGACCACGTTGCCGTGGAGGACGTGCGGGTACACGGTCGCGGTCGGCATCGTGCCCGCCGCGTCGTCGCGGGTCTGCGCGTCGAGCTCATCAGCGAGACCGATGCCCGCCCCCGTGGCGGCCTGGTAGGTCGCCGCGGTCACGTGGCGCAGGCCGTAGGCGCGCTGCAGCGGCGCCAGCACGATGCTCAGCGGGATCGTCACGCAATTGGGATTGGCAACGATGCCTCGATGCCGCCCGAGCTGCTCGGCGTTCACCTCGGGGACGACCAGCGGGACTGCCGGATCCATCCGGTAGGCGCTCGACTTGTCGACCGCGACGCCGCCGGCGTCGGCGACCCCCGGGGCATGGCGCCGCGATGTCGCTGCACCCGCTGCGAAGAACACGATGTCGGCGCCGCGGAGCGCATCACCGCTCAGCTCACGCACGGCGACGTCACCGAGGTACGTGCTCACCCGACGGCCGGCACTTCGAGCGCTCGCATAGAGCTCGAGCGCGGACGCCGGAAACGCACGCTCACCGAGGATGCGCACGAGCGTGCCGCCGGCGGCGCCGGTGGCGCCGACGACGGCGACGGCCGGCCGGTCAGACCGCACCCGGTTGCTCGCTATGCGGGCCCACCGGCGCCGTTTCCGCCGGCTTCCTGCTGCTGCCTGGAGAGATCGCGGATCGCCTCACGCCTCGAGAGGTTGACGCGGCCGCGATCGTCGACCTCGATGACCTTGACCATGATCTCGTCGCCGATGTTGACCACATCCTCGACCTTGTCGACATGGTGTTCGGCCAGCTGACCGATCCTGACCAGGCCCTCCTTCTTGGGCATGATCTCGACGAAGGCGCCGAAGCCCATGAGGCGCGACACCTTGCCCTTGTAGATCTTGCCGATCTCGATGTCGTCGGTCAGATCGTGGATCATCGCCACGGCCTGCTCGCGCGCTGCGGCGTTCGCCGACGCGATGAACACGCGGCCGTCGTCCTCGACGTCGATCTGGGCGCCGGTCTCCTCGACGATCTTGCGGATCATCTTGCCGCCCGGGCCGATGACGTCGCGGATCTTGTCGGGGTTGATGTTGATCACCTCGATGCGAGGTGCCCATGGGCTCAGCTCGGACCGCGGCCCGGACAGCACCTCGGTCATCTTGCCGAGGATGTGCAGGCGGCCGACGCGTGCCTGCTCGAGCGCGCGCTCCATCAGGTCCCAGCTCAGGCCGCTGATCTTGCAGTCCATCTGCATCGCGGTGATACCGGTCGCGGAGCCCGCGACCTTGAAGTCCATGTCGCCGAGCGCATCCTCCATGCCCTGGATGTCGCTGAGGATGGCCGCGTGCTCGGCACCTTCGTCGGTGATCAGCCCCATCGCGATTCCCGCGACCGGCGCCACCAGCGGAACGCCTGCGTCCATGAGCGCAAGGCACGAGCCGCACACCGATGCCATCGAGGTCGAGCCGTTGCTCGAGAGGATCTCACTGACGATGCGCACCACGTAGGGGAACTTCTCCTCTTCCGGCATCACGTTGTGCACCGCACGCTCCGCGAGCGCGCCGTGGCCGATCTCGCGGCGGCCCGGAGAACGAAGGGGTCGCGCCTCCCCCACGGAGAATGGCGGGAAGTTGTAGTGGTGGAAGAAGCGCTTGAAGTTCTCGAGGCCGAGCCCGTCGATTTTCTGCTGATCCTGGCCGGAGCCGATGGTGACCACCGAGAGCGCCTGGGTCTGTCCGCGTGTGAACAGCGCCGATCCGTGGGTGCGGGGAAGCACCCCGACCTCGCACCAGATGGGCCGGATCTCGTCGGTGCGGCGTCCGTCGGGGCGGATGCCCTCGTTGAGGATCGCGGCACGCACCGCCTTCTTGACCTCCGAGTCGTAGGCCTTGCCGATGTCGGAGCGGCCGTCAGGGAAGCGCTCCTCGAGTGCGGTCACCGACTCCTGCTGGAGCTGATCGAGCGCGGCTTCGCGTGACGCCTTGTCGGGGTTGCGTGCGGCGCTGCCGACGCGATCGGCGACGAACTCGTGCACCGCCGCGGTGATCTCCGGGGAAATCTTCTGCGACGGGTAGCTCATGGTCGGCTTGCCGATCGCGTCATGGAGGCCCCGTTGGAACTCCACGAGCTTGCGGATCTCGCCATGGGCCATGCGCAGCGCGTCGAGCATGGTGTGCTCGGAGATCTGATGCGCTCCGGCCTCCACCATGACGATCGCATCCCACGTGCCCGCGACGATGAGGTCGAGCGCGGACTCGTTGATCTGCGTGAGAGTCGGATTGAGCAGCAGCTGCCCGTCGAGCATCCCGACCCGAACGCACGCGACCGGTCCGGCATGAGGAATGCCGCTGATCTGCAGCGCGCACGAGGCGCCGGTGACCGCGAGCGTCGCCGGGTCCTGCTCCTGGTCGGTGCTGAGGACGGTGGCGACGATCTGGACGTCATTGCGGAAGTCCTTGGGGAAGAGCGGCCGCATCGGGCGGTCGATCATCCGGCTGGTGATCGTCGCGGCCTCGCTGGGCCGTCCCTCGCGCCGGGGGAACGATCCGGGGATCCGGCCGGCGGCGTAGAGCTTCTCCTCGTAATCGCAGGTCAGCGGGAAGAAGTCGATGCCTTCTCGCGGCGCTTTCGATGCGACTGCGGTGATCAGCAATGCGGTGTCGCCGACGCGCAGCATGACCGCGCCGTTTGCCTGCTCGGCGATGTACCCGGTCTCGACGATCAGGCGCTTGCCGCAGTAGTCCGTTTCAAATGTTTTCTTGAGGTTGTCGGGGATGGCCACGCGTGTCTCCTGGTGGTGACCCGCGCCGGACGACGTCCGCTTCGCCGCGCTCTACAGCGGTGAGGTGTTGGGGACTGGGCATCAGGCAGGACTGCTCGCGCTGCAGCTGCGGCACCGCTTCCTGATACGCGGACCCCAACGTCTCACCTGTGAGTGCGACGTCGCCGGAAGATGCCGGCTCCGGGTCGGTTGATGGTGTGTGTTTCTTGGGTCGTTTTCGTGGTCGCGACTGACACTATCGGCGCAGACCGAGGCGCCCAATCAGTGCGCGATAGCGCTCGACGTCAGTCCCCGACAGGTAGTCCAGCAACCGGCGGCGCTGGCCGACGAGCTTGAGCAAGCCGCGTCGCGACGCATGGTCTTTGGGGTGATCGCGAAGGTGTTCGGTGAGCGAGCTGATACGGTCAGACAGCACTGCCACCTGGACTTCCGTGGAGCCGGTGTCCGTGTCGTGGCGCCGATGCTCCGCGATTATCTCGGATTTGGATCTAACGATTGGCACGATTGTTCGCCGCAAGTCTAACAGGAGATCGTCGCCGAGCGGCCTGCCCCTCGCCGCGCATGATGCGCGGCTGAGGCACAATGCGGGACTTCGTCGACGGCGGTTGAGGTCACGCCGGCTGCGGGAATCGCCGCACCACCGCCCGGGTCTGCGCGATGTCGCGCGCCATCGCCACCTGGAGCGCCGGGATCGATGTGAATGCGCGCTCGGGGCGGATCCGGCGTCGCAACGCGAGCCGGACCCTGCGTCCGTAGAGGTCGCCGTCGTAATCCAGGACGTGGGCCTCGATGGTCACCGAACCGCCACCAAAAGTGGGCCGGGTGCCGATCCCGGTCGCGGCGGGTCGCCAGCCGTCGCCGAAGTCGAGCCATCCGGCATAGACGCCGGCCGCAGGGATGCAGCGCGACGGATCGACGCCGAGATTGGCGGTCGGAACGCCAAGGCCGGCGCCGCGACCCGCGCCGCGTTCGACCACGCCCTCGAGGACGTAGGGGCGCCCCAGCATCGATATTGCCTCCGCGAAGCTCCCCGTGGCGATCGCGTCCCGGACACGACCGGACGACACCGGCCGTCCGCCACGCCTCACCGGCGCCACCGTGACCACCCTGAACCCGCGCCGCCTGCCGAGACGTGCGAGGAACTCGAGGTTGCCCTCACGGCCGTGACCGAGCGCGAACCCAGGCCCGACGATGAGCCGGCGCATCCCAAGGCTCTCGATGAGCGTGGTGGCGAAGCGATCCGCGCTCCATGCGCTCAATTCACGGGTGAACCGGACGACGACCACCCGCTCTGCGCCCGCCCGGCGCAGGAGCTCGATGCGATCGTCGAGGCTGCAGAGCAGCGGAGGGCAACCCGAGGGATCGACGACGCAGCGCGGATGCGGGTCGAAGGTGACCGCGACCGGGGTCATCGAGTCGCGCGCCGCTGCGGTGCGCACACGCTGGAGGAGACGCTGGTGACCGATGTGAAGGCCGTCGAAGCTCCCGATCGTCACCACCGAACCCGGGCTGCCCGCGTCCCGCGCGGGGAACTCATGGAGCAGTTCCATCGCGACGTCAGCCGGCCAGCACCTTGGTCGGCCGGAGCAGGCCCCCGTTGAGCTCTCCGATGCCGATCAACTCTCCGGTCGGATCGTGCATCCGGCACTCGCCGGAGACATCCGGCAGGATCGTCCGGGGAAGCCACACCGACTGTCCGCGCCGGATCTGCTGCACCTGCGACGGCCCGAGGTTGACGAGCGGCAGATGCGCCACGGCGACCTCAGGCGGGAGGAGCGCGAGCCAGGGTTCGTCCATCGCCTCGAACTGCTCGAGCGTGATCGCCGACGCGAGCCCAAGGGTCCCGTAGCTCGTCCGCGCGAGCCAGCCAAGCAACCCTCCGGTGCCGAGGGCGTCCCCGAGATCGGCGGCGATCACGCGCATGTACGCGCCCTTGCCGCTCACGACGACGATCTCAGCCTCGGCGACGACGCCCGGCCGGAAATCGACGAGCTCCGCGGAGTAGATGGTCACCCGGCGAGCCTCGCGAACCACCTCCTCCCCCGCTCGTGCGAGCTCGTAGAGGTGCTTGCCCTCGTGTCTGACCGCCGAGTGCATGGGCGGAATCTGATCGATCTCCCCGCTGAAGCGGGTGAGCTCGGAACGGATCTGATCGGCGGTGAGTGCGCTCGCATCCGCACCGGTGACGACCACGCCCTCGGTGTCGCAGGTGTCGCTGCGCTGCCCGAGGCGCACCACGCAGTGATAGGTCTTGGGCTGAGCGTGGAAGTAGTCGACGAATCGGGTGCTGCGCCCGACACAGATCGGGAGCAGGCCGGTCGCCGTCGGATCGAGGGTTCCCGCATGGCCGACGCGGCGCTCCCCGAGGATGCGCCGGACCTGGCGGATGGCGTCGAACGACGTGATCCCCGCAGGTTTGTCGAGCGGGAGCACGCCTCCTCGGCGCGCGACAGCCGACCCGGACCGAGGCCCGGCGCCCGGTGCGGCGACGCCGGTCACCGGGTTGCGTCGATCAACCGGCGAGCCACCTCGAGCACCCTGCGCTCGGCGATGGGCAGCGGGTCCCCGAACTCGGCGCCGGCTGCGCGCCGGTGGCCTCCGCCTCCGAACGGCGTGCAGACCTCGGTGGCGTCGATGGGCTCGCGGGTGCGAACGCTGATCTTGCTGCGGTCGGCGGTGTGCTGCTTGAAGAGGATCGCGATCTGCATGGTATCGATGCTCTGGAGCGCGTCGATGATGCCCTCGGCGTCCTGCATGTCTGCGCCGGCGTTTTCGAGCATCGGGATGGTCACCTCGGACCAGAGCAGGTGCCCGTTCATCTCGGAATGCATCTGGGCGATGGCGAGGCCTTCCAGCCGCACCTGCGCCAGGGAGCGCGACTTGTAGCTCTTGAGCGCGACCCATCCGGGGTCGGCTCCGGCGGCGACCAGGGCCGCGGCCAGGCGGAGCGACGCCTCGGTGGTGTTCTCGTGCCGGAAGCCGCCGGTGTCCGTGAACAGCGCGGCGTACAGGTTGGTGGCCACCGCGGGGCTGATCGGAGCGCCCAGCTCGCGGAGCAGGCTGTAGATCACCTGACCGGTCGCGCTGGCCGCCGCGTCGACGAGGTTGATGGTGCCGAAGGCGGTGTTGCTGAGGTGGTGGTCGATATTGACCACGATGCTCGCGCGCTCGACCTCGGCACGGCGCTCGCCGAACCGTCCGAGCGTAGCGCAGTCGAAGGTGAACACCGTGTCGCCGAGCGGCACCCCGCCGACCTCGACGGTCTCGAAACCGGGCAGGTACTCGAGCAACCGGGGGAGCGGTTCGGGGACCACGACACGAACCTTCTGCCCGATGCTGCGCAGCGCGATCGCGAAGCCGAGCGCGGACCCGAGGCTGTCGGCGTCCGCATCCTTGTGTGCAAGGCACGTGACCTGGTCGGCGGTTTGCACGATGCTGCGGATCGGGTCGACGACCTCCTCGAGACGCGGCCAGACAGCGGGGGCTGCAACGGTCACTCGGGAACCTCCACGACTGCCTCGTCGGGGCGTTCGCCGGCGAGGTCTCTGAGGAGCGTGCTCACCCGCACGCTGTAAGCGATCGATTCGTCGAGCTCGAAATGGAGCCGGGGGACGCTCCTCAGGTTCTCGAGCCGCCTGCCCAGTTGAGCACGAAGGTACCCCTCTGCGTGGCCGAGCGCGGCGACCACGTTCTGACGTTCGGCATCACCCCCGAGCGCGCTCACCGCCAGCCACGCCTCGCGCAGGTCCGGGCTCATCCGGACGCGCGAGATCGAGGCAAATCGCACCCTCGGATCCTTGATCTCGGTGAGCATCATGGCCGAGATCTCCTCGCGAAGCTGCTCGCCCACCCGCTCGCGGCGCGGGCTGCGAGCTCCGGAGCGAAGCGTCATGCGTTCTGCTGCTCCATGGTGAACGCCTCGAGGATGTCGCCCTCATGGAAGTCGCTGAAGTCGGCGAGGGTGATCCCGCAGTCGTAGCCATGGGTCACTTCGCGGACGTCGTCCTTGAAACGCTTCAGAGCGTCGATGCGGCTCTGGGCGATCTCCCTGCCGTCGCGGATGACCCGGCAGATCGCGTTGCGGGTGATCCTGCCATCGAGCACGTGGGAGCCCGCGATCGCCGGCTTGCCGTCGACCTGGTAGACGCGCCGGACCTCGGCGCGGCCCTGGGTGACCTCGATCATGGTCGGCTGGTAGAGGCCCTTGACGGCCTTCTCGATGTCGTCGGTCACCTGGTAGACGACGTCGTAGAAGCGGACGTCGACCCCCTGCTCCTCAGCGGCTGCACGGGCATGGTCGTCGGGCCGGACGTTGAAGCCGATCACGATTGCATCGGTCACCGCAGCAAGGTTGACGTCCGACTCGCTGACCGCGCCGACGCCCTCGCCGACGACCTTGATCTTGACCGTGGGGTCTTCGATCTGAGTGACCTGGCTGCGCAGGGCTTCGAGTGAGCCGTTCGCCTCGGCCTTGAGCACGAGGTTGAGGCTCTTCATCTCGCCTTCCGAGATGTTCTGGGCCAGGTCCGCGAGTGTGATGCGACGGACCGGCTGCGCCAGGCGCTGCTTCTCGGCGAACCCGCGCTGTTCTGCCTTGGAGCGCGCGCCGCGCTCGGTCTCGACGACCTCGAAGATCTCGCCGGCCATCAACACGTCGGAGAGCCCGGTGACCACGACGGGCGTGCTCGGCCCGGCTTCCTTGATGCGCTTGCCGGTGTCGTCGACCAGCGCGCGCACCTTGCCGAATGCGGAGCCTGCAACGAGGTTGTCGCCGACGCGAAGTGTGCCGTTCTGGACCACCAGCGTCGCAATAGCCCCGCGACCGCGCTCCAGGTGCGAGTCAATCACCGTCCCCACGGCAGGGCCGCTCGGATCTGCCTTCGGCTCGACCAGGATGTCGGAGACGGTCAGCACGCTTTCGAGCAGATCGTCGATGCCTTCACCGGTCCTCGCACTGGTCCTCACGACCGGCACATCGCCACCGTAGGGCTGCTCGGCAACGACGCCGCGCTCGGCGAGTTGCTGGAGCGCGCGATCCGGGTTCACTCCGTCCTTGTCGATCTTGTTCATCGCCACGACGATGGGTACGCCCGCGGCGTGGATGTGCTGGATGGCCTCCTCGGTCTGCGGCATGACCCCGTCATCGGCGGCGACGACCAGAATCGCGACGTCGGTCACGTCCGCTCCGCGGGCGCGCATCGCCGTGAACGCCGCATGGCCTGGGGTGTCGATGAAGGTGATCAGGCGGCCTTTGCGCTCGACCTGGTATGCGCTGATCACCTGGGTGATCCCGCCCGCCTCGCCAGCGGCAACCTTGGTCTTGCGCACCGCGTCGAGGAGCGATGTCTTGCCATGGTCGACGTGGCCGAGCACCGCCACGATCGGCGGCCGGCTGACCAGCGTCCCCGGAGCGGCATTGGAGAGATCGATCAAGGGGTGCTTGCGCCGGCCTCCGCCAGGCGACGTGCCCTTTGCCTGCTCGGCGACCGATTCCTCGGATTCCGCCTCGAACCCGAAGTTGTCGGCGGCAAGAGCAGCGGTGTCGAAGTCCACCGTCGCGTTGAGCGCGGCCATCACGCCATTGCTCATCAGGTACTTGATCAGCTGTGGACCCGAAACCTCGAGGCGTTCGGCGAGCTCAGCGACCGTGAGACCTGCCGGCAGGGTGACTTTCTTGACCGTTGCTATGTCGATTCCTCCGTGACGAGCTCCCGCAGCGCTGCGGCGAGGGTGGGCTCGTCGATTACATCATCCCCGACCCGAAGCGAGCGCGCCAGGGATCGGTGCCGCCGTGACTGGCGCAAACAGGTGATACCCGTTTCCCTGCAGAGATACGCGCCCCGGCCTGGCGAGCGGCCAGCCGGATCAAGGGTAACCCTCCCAGGGGCGCCGACGACCGCCAGCCGGATCAATTCGCTCTTGGGACGCACCTTCCTGCACCCGGCGCAGGTCCTGAGCGGATCTGAGGTGGTCACCCCGGTCAGCCTTCGGCGGGGGCCGCGTCCTCGGTGTCCGCATCGTCGGACCCTTGGTTGGACTCTTGGTCGGCCCCTCCGTCGGACCCTTGGTTGGACTCTTGGTCGGCCCCTCCGTCGGACTCTCCGTCGGACTCTCCGTCGGACTCTCCGTCGGACTCTTGGGGCTCATCGCCTCGGATGTCGATCCGCCAGCCGGTCAGCCGCGCTGCGAGGCGGGCGTTCTCACCGCCCCGTCCGATCGCCAGCGAGAGCTGGTCCGGGGCCACCGAGATGTGCGCGGTCCGCGATTCGAGGTCGAGTTCGACGCCCCGGGCCGCGGCGGGGATGAGCGAGTTCATGACGAATGTCCCGGGGTCGGCGGACCAGGCCACGATCTGCACCTGCTCCTCGCCGAGCTCGGAGGTGACCGCGCGCTGGCGCACGCCGTTTCTTCCGATGCACGCTCCCTGGGCGTCGACGTCGCCGTCCGGCGCATCGACGGCGACCTTGGTCCGGCGACCGGGGTCGCGGGCGATGGCGCGGATCACCACCTGCCCGGCCTGCAACTCCGGAACCTCCTGCTCCATGAGCCGCTGGACGAGCTGCGGATGGGAGCGCGATACCACAACGACTGCATCGGGTCCCTTGCGGCGGCCCTCGACGATCACCACCTTGATGTGATCCCGGATCGCGAGACGCTCGCCCGGGATCTGCTCCTCGGGCGGGAGCATTCCCGGAACCCCGCCGGCGTCGACGTACCAGATGGTTCCCAGGCGGCGCTCGACGATGGCGTCGCGAAGCACGCCGCGCTGGTTGGCTCCCTCGCCGAGGATCCGGCGCTGCTCGACGTTCGCCAGCCGCTCGGCGACGGCGGTGCGGGCGGCCGCGGCGGCCTGCCGGGGGAAGTCCGGGACGTCGATCGCGACCAGCTCCTCGATGCCCTCGTCGTCGACGCGGTACACCACGAACGTGCCCGTGGAGAGGTTCACCCGAGCTCGGACGCGGGGATCGTCCTCGACGAGGCGGCGATAGGTGGTGACCACCCCCTGCTCCACCGCTCTCGTGATCTCCGCCTCGCTGAGCGGCGTCGCCGCCGCGAGGTCGCGGAGCGCGCTCAGGGTCACCGCCGGAGCTGCCATCAGATGTCGACGACGATTCGCGCCGCAATCACGGCGTCGATCGAGAAGGAGGTGGGGCGCGTCGTCCGTCGACCGCGAACCTCGATCTCCGCCGCGCCGCCGGCGACGGCGGTGAGCCTGCCCTCGAGCACAAGCTCGGAGTCGCCCTCTCGCAGGCGCACGTTGATGCGCCGCCCGATCGCGGCGGTCCACTCCTCGGCGCGGCGGATCGGGCGCTCGGCCCCGGGTGAGCTCACCTCCAGCCGGTAGGGGTGCTCGATCGGATCGTTCACGTCGAGCACGGCGGACGCCGTGTTGGATGCGCGCTCGCAGTCGTCGAGGGTCACGCCGCCGTCGGCTCGATCGATCACCAGGCGAAGCACCGCGCCGCGACCGTGGCCCGACCACTGCACGTCGACGAGCTCGATGCCGAGATGGTCAAACGCGGGGCGCAGGAGGGAGGCGATGCCGGAGACGTCGTCGCTGTTCATATGTGGTGGTGCGCGTGGGGCGCCTGGACCTACGCCGTCCGGGGAGTGACCCGTCTCCTGCCGGCCGGCGGTGGTGCGATGGACCGCGACGCGCGAGCCTTCTCCCACGCGACCAGCAGCGTGCTGGCGTTGAAGATCGAGCTGTACGTCCCGGTGACGATACCGATGAGCAGCGCGAGCACGAACCCGCGGATGGAGTCGCCGCCGAAGATGACCAGGGACAGAAGCACGAACACAACCGTGAGCGACGTGTTCAGCGACCGCGTCATCGTCTGCACCGTCGACAGGTTGATCACCTGGTCGAAGGTCAGGCGCGGTCCGACGCGCAGGTTCTCGCGCACGCGGTCGAACACGACGATGGTGTCGTTCATCGA
>PKWB01000097.1 GCA_003131685.1 Candidatus Dormiibacterota bacterium | reverse complement strand
ACACGACCAACATCCTGTTCATCTGTGGCGGCGCCTTCGATGGCCTCGAGAAGATCATCGAGCACCGTCTCGGCAAGCGGGTCATCGGCTTCAACAGCAAGCCTCGCGGGACGCGGACCAAGGAGACCACCAAGATGCTCCGCGAGCTGCAGGCGCAGGATCTGCTGAAGTACGGGCTGATCCCCGAGTTCGTCGGCCGGCTCCCGATCACCGTGGCGCTGGACTACCTCGATGAGGAGGACATCATTCGCATCCTCACCGAGCCGAAGAACGCTTTCGTCAAGCAGTACCAGAAGTTCTTCGCCCTCGACGATGTCGAGCTGGTGTTCCACGAGGGTGCGCTGCGCGCAATCGCCGAGCGAGCGCTGGCGCGTGGCACGGGCGCTCGCGGACTGAAGTCGATCATCGAGGACGTGCTGCTCAACAGCATGTTCGAGGTGCCGAGCCGGCCCGACATCAAGCGCTGCGTCATCACCGAGCAGGCAATTCTCGAGGGTATCGAACCGCTGCTCCTCACCGAGGAGCCCAAGCGTCGCGTCGGGGCGACCGAGGAGGCGGCGCAGGGGCGTACGGCCTGAGCATGAGTCGCCGGGCCGTGGCATGGGCTGCGGCGGCCGTGGTGGTCTTCTTCGCGGTGACCCTGATCACGCTGACGCATGTCATCAGCAACAGCGCGTCGGGGTGCGCGATTGCAGCTCCCGCACCGAGCCTGCCTGCCGCGCTGCGTTCGCTCGGTGGTTTTGACCAGTCATTCGATGCCAGCAATCCCACCGAGCTTGCTCAGGTGGGCCAGAACGCGGCGGCCGCGGTGATCCCGAACCTCGACGGCGCGATCGCTCAGCGGCCCGTGAACGTGGCCGCGGCGGTCACAGGGCAGCCGGCGGCGGTGGTGGTGCCGCTCACCGCCCAGGCGGCGTCGGCGGGGGGCATGCGTCTGGTCGGACTCGTGTCGTTCTACGTGGGCTGCGGCGGGCGCGCGTACTTCGGATCGGTCGCGAATGTCGCGTCACTGGGACCGTCGACGGCGATCGCGTTCCCCGCGGTGGGGGAGAGCGCAGCCGCGGAGCAGCTTGCCACCTCCACCCCGCAACTCGTCTACACGACCTCGCCATTCATGCCCGAATGGCGCAATCCGCAATCCGGCGCGACCATCTCGGCGAGCGATTGACACCCGGCCGCCCCATATACTCAATCGCCCAATGAACACGAATTTCGACTGGTCCAGCGTCGAACCGAAATGGCGCGAGCGCTGGAGCGAGCTCCGGGTCGGACACGCCGATGTCACAAGCACCAATCCCGCATTCGTCATCGCGCTCCCGCCGCCGAACATCACCGGTGTGCTGCACATGGGGCACGCATCGACGTTCTCCATCCAGGACACCGTGTGCCGCGAGCGGCGCATGCGCGGTTACGAGGTCGAATGGGCTCCGGGGACGGATCACGCGGCGATCGCCACCCAGAACGTCATCGAGCGTCAACTTGCTGAAGAGGGTCTGACCAAGGAGGCGTTGGGCAGGGCTGCGTTTCAGTCGCGCGTCGACGCCTGGTACGAGGAATACGGCGGACGCATCATCGAACAGATGCGACGGATGGGATACACGTGCGACTGGGAGCGTTTGCGTTTCACGCTCGACGACCGGTACGTGCGCGCCATCCGGCTCGTGTTCAAGACGCTCTTCGACGAGGGGCTCGTCTATCGCGGTCCGCGAATCGTCAACTGGTGTCCCTACTGCCGATCGGCGATCAGTGACGAGGAGATCGACTGGCAGGAGCAGACCGACACGCTCTACTACCTCAAATATCCGGTCGAGGGTGGCGGGAGCATCACGGTCGCGACGGTGCGGCCGGAGACGATGCTCGGTGACACGGGGGTCGCAGTCGCGCCCGGCGACTCGCGCTACACGTCGCTCATCGGCAAGCACGTGACGCTGCCGCTCACCTGGCGGGTGGTTCCGATCTTTGCCGATGAAGCGGTGCGACCGGAATTCGGCACCGGTGCGCTCAAGGTGACGCCCGGCCACGACCCGACCGACTACGAGATCGGGGCGCGTCATTCTCTGCCCATCGTCAATGTGATCGCCCTCGACGGAACCATGGACGTGCCGTCGCTGCCTCAATTTCATGGCATGCCGGTCGAAGAGGCGCGGAGGGCCGTGGCCGATGCGCTTCGCGAGCTGGGTGTGCTGGTCAAGGAGGAGCCCTACACGCACGAGGTCGGCCACTGCGACCGCAGCGGCACCGTGCTCGAGCCACTGGTCAGCGAGCAGTGGTGGGTCCGCATGGCATCGCTTGCCGCTCCGGGAATCGGCGCCGTGGAAAGTGGCGAGATCACCTTACACCCCGCCCGATACACCGATGTGTACCTGCACTGGATGCGGAACATCAAGGACTGGTGCATCAGCCGGCAGATCTGGCTGGGACACGCGATTCCGGTGTCGACGTGTGGCAATGGACATCGCTTCGCGTGGATCGACCCACCGACCAGCTGCCCGGACTGCGGCGACACCACGCTCACCGACGACCCCGACGTGCTCGACACCTGGTTCAGCTCCGGCCTGTGGCCGTTCGCCACGATGGGCTGGCCGGAGCAGACCGACACGTTGAAGAAATTTTATCCGACCACCGACCTCGTCACCGGGCCGGACATCATTTTCTTCTGGGTCGCGCGCAT
>PKWB01000032.1 GCA_003131685.1 Candidatus Dormiibacterota bacterium | reverse complement strand
CATGCCCGGACATGTGGCAGTGGTGCCGGATCCAGTCGATGGGACTCACCGAGCCCTGAGCGTCGTACTCATCGGTGGCCGCGAAGACGGCCGCCTCGGCGGCGAAGCCCAGCTCCAGAAGATCGATCCCGTGGCGGAGGCGGATCAGGTGATCCCCGAGCTCCGCGGGGGTGAGCTCGAAGGTCGAGCCCGAGACGAAGCCCTGATGGCCTGGAGAAGCGCGTCGAGCGGGTTTCACCGCGACCCCGGCATTACACATTCCTGGGTAAGTATCCCTCCACCGTAGAAAGATCTGCTATACTGTCGTCATGTCCAACCGGAAGAACCCCACTCGTGGGACCGCCTCGGAGTCGCGGTTCTCTGTCATGGAGTTCATGGCGGAGTTCCCCGACGACGACGCGTGCCTTGCTCACCTGTGGCGTACCCGCTACTCGCCCGATGGCGAGCATGCGCTGTGCCCGAAGTGCGGGGTGGAGCGGTCCTTCCACAAGTACTCCAACGGCGACGGTCGCCAGTCGTGGACCTGCACCCACTGCGGACGCCACGTCCATCCCACGGCCGGGACGATCTTCCACAAGTCGTCCACGTCGCTCCACCTCTGGTACTACGCCCTCTTTCTCATCACCAGCACCCGATGCGGTATCTCCGCGAAGCAGCTCGAACGCGAGCTTGGCGTCACCTACAAAACCGCGTGGCGGATGTTCAACGTCATCCGCAACTCGCTCATGTCGCAGGACAACCTCACCGTCGTCCTTGGCGGGAAGGTTGAGATGGATGAGACGTATCTCACGCGCCAGCGCCGCCTCTCGGACGGCCCCGGGCAGCACGGCCGCAGTCTCAACGAGCGCGTCGTCATGGGTGCCGTGGAGCGTCAAGGACAGGTCGTCGTCAAGTACGTCCCCGCCGCCACCCTGATCGAAGCGTCGCGACTCGCCCGCGTTCACCTGCTCCCATCCTCGACCATCTTCACCGACGAGTTCCGAATCTACGACAACCTCGAAGGCCTCGAAGTCGCCGCCCACTACCGGATCAAGCATTCGGCCAAGGTGTACGTCGATGGGGACGTCCACACCCAGACCATCGAGGGGTTTTGGTCGCTCGTCAAGGGTGGCCTGCGAGGCGTCTACCGCTCGGTGTCTACGAAGTGGCTTCAGTCCTACCTTGACGAATACGCGTGGCGCTACAACCATCGCGAGTTCACTCCCCGCATCCGTGGCGTGAAGCGCGTCCCCGTGGGAGAGGCGAAGTTCCGCCTACTCCTTGCCCTTGCCGCTCGCCCGGTCCGCTGAGCGCGGCTTTTTGCGGTACCTCGACGGCGGAGGCGGAGCCTTGATCAACTTGTCGAGATTGGCGTCGAACTCTCCCCGCGTCGGGATGGGGATTTTCAGGCCCTTCGGCGTGTACTGTTCGGTCGCCGGCTCTTTCCGCATACGTAGAGGATAGCGCGTGCCGAAACGCTTGCACCCGAAGAAGCCGAAGGCGCCCGATCTGCACTCCGTAGACCTCAAGATGTGGCGCGCAGAGCGACATCAGGATTCCTTGCACCGGCAGCTCACCGCTATAGACGAAATCGGGGTGTATGGCTTCGAGCCGAAAATCGAGCGAGATGGATTTGACTACTCGTTCTACCCAGTCAAGCTCCGGGACGTTCCCGACGACGTCCTCCGCGTTCCGGATTCGGTCCTGGTTGAATTGGGTGACTGCATTCACAACCTCCGCAGCGTCCTGGACCACCTCGCTTACAA
The DNA here is from genome assembly GCA_003131685.1 of Candidatus Dormiibacterota bacterium. Lineage (GTDB taxonomy): Bacteria > Chloroflexota > Dormibacteria > Aeolococcales > Aeolococcaceae > Palsa-851. The sequence continues at coordinate 19,061 of PKWB01000032.1, read as the reverse complement.
CTTGGTCCTCGCGAGTGAGGTCAATCCCGACAGCCAAGTCACCTTTCCGGTCTGCCACACGGAAACCGTGCGAAACAAATGCACGGGAGCCGAGGAGCCAAGTCTCAAGATCGACGTGCGGGACGACATCAGGGAGTGGATCGACTCCATACAGCCGCACAAGGGAACCTCCACCGGTAAGCGGCTCGCCACCCTCCATAACCTCGATATCATCGACAAACACCGCGCCCATCTGGTCACGATGCTCGCCGTCGGTGCGATCCGGAAGAAATTCACCGCCGATAACTTCGAGGCGGCGCGTCAGTTCCCCATGTGGGAACGACCCATCTGGAAGAGTCCGGAACCCCTCGAATACGGCAAGAAGTGCCTCACAGTCTCGTACGCGAGTCCACAAATGGAGGTAGACCCATATTTGCGCGTTCGCGTCGAGGTACTGTTCGGAAAGGGAACTCCCGCTCGCGGGCAGAGCGTTGTCAGCGTCGTCGACGACCTCGTTCGCCTCGTTCGCTACGAACTGATCCCCGCCGCGTGGTCGCTCCTCGGCATGGGTCCCTACTCGCGGGCCATGATTTCGTGGCGTCACGACGACGGCTCGGAATCAACATGGCTGCAATGAGCGCGAGGGCCGTGGCGCTTGCTGGGGCGCGGGAAAAGGTCAATCGAGCTGTTGAGCAGTTCAACTCCTTGCAGGCTGAAGTCGGACCTTGGGTCGAAGGACAACCTCAAGAGCTTTTCGTCGGTTTCGAGGCACAGACGCAACGCTGGAGCTATGCCCTCATAAATCCGGGCGACGCTCCCCCGCTCCGGTTCGCGGTGATCATCGGGGAGGTCGTCCATGACCTCAGGTCGGCTCTCGATCATCTGGTCTGGCAACTTGCCGAAAACAACCCCAAGGGGAATGGAGCGAGTGAACGAAATCAGTTCCCCATCTTCGACAAGGTCGACCGGGACCCGAAGAAGTGGAAAGACCGGAGGAATCGATGGCGCGCCATGTTGTCCAACGTCGAACCGACACACTGCGCCACTATCAAGGCTCTCCAGCCGTATCGTCGAGCACATCGAGTGCTCTACTGTCCACTCGCCGAGTTGGCAAACCTCTCGAACACAGACAAGCACAACGTCCTCGTAGGTACCGTCGTCGGAGTGGTGCCCAATGACGCGTTCCCGTGGTTTCTCCGCTTTGATCCGTTGCCTAGCTAGCGGAGCGAGCTACGTCGACATCGCCTACGCTGATCCGCCGTCGAAGAGCATCCCTTGGGCGATACCGCCAGGTCGCACAGAGCTTGTATCGCTGCGCGTTACCCCCCCCACCGTCCACCCAAAAGTGCGCGTGAACAGCCGCTTGCCGATGACGATAGCGTTCGGCGAACGACTCCTTCCCCTGGACGACATCCTCAACCTCATTGTCGAGGTGACGACAACCCTCGACTACTTTGACCGCGTCATCCAGTAGGGAGCGCCGGGGCGTCACGACGACGCCCTCCGAGTTACTTGTCCTCGGATTCCTCCGGTTGATCGCTGCCGCGCATATCGCTGATGTTGTCGTGCGCGTCCAGCCCGTCCACATCCTCGGCATCCAAGACTGGCGCCCCATAGGCTCGGTTGCCGTAAACCTGCATGTTGCCGCCACCCCTGATACGGACCGCGACCGGGCCGGTGTATGGGACAGGGAGCGACGGCGGGGGAGATTGAGGCGCGGGATCGTGACGTTTTCGATTCACATCTTGGCCCAGCCAAACGATGCAGCCCGCGGCACCAGCCAAGAAGATCGCGACAACGAACCACGTCACGACACCAGGCCAATCAGGCCGCACGGCGGCCACGCTAACGCCGCCCGTGGCGCAGGCCACCGCCAACGTAGCGAGGCCGATGCGGTCAGTTGTAGACATACCCGTCGTTGTGATGGAGGTTCTACCGCTCCTTCCGAGGTGGCTCCGTCGGAGCAGGCTTGACCGTGGGAGTGGGCACGCTCGGCATCGGGATGCTGGGAGTCCTGACCCTGGGAGTCGCCACGGACGGCGTTTTCACCTTGACCATCATGGGCTGACTCTATTTTATTTATACGGTACGGGGATAGTTGCCCATTCCTGTAGTATAGAACATATGTTCGCTCAGCGCCGATGTGGCCCCCTGTTGGGAAGCCCACGCCATCTGGGTCACCGCTGGTTGCAGTCGGTCGCCGCCCTGCGAATGGCTTCAAGTCCTGAACTCGCCGACGCACAACTCGCCACTCGCTGGCCACCCTGTCGAGCCTTGGTCAGCGAGCCAGATCGACTCCGTTTAAGAAGGCATCGCGAGCGCCAGCCGGAACCCTGCGGCGAGTGCGTCGATCAGCTCCTCGCGGCTCACGTCGCGGCCAAGCAACTCGCGCACCCCGACTCCGCCGAGCGTGAGCACCGGCGCCCCGCGCAGGTAGGCCGCCGCTCGAGGCGGTTCGAGCAGCACCGAACCGTGCTGCAGCAGCGCTCCGGCGCGCCGGGCCTGGGCGCTTCCGACCAGCTTTCGGCCCTGCTCGTCGAGCAGTTCATGAGCGGCGGGCCGGGCGAAGCAGTCCGCCACAGATGCGCCCTCGCGTGCGTCGCGCCGGAGATCGGCCGGCAGCGAGCGTGGCATGGTGTGCACCCCGAGGACCTCGAGTCCGCCGGCGACCGCCCCGTGAATCCGGGCGCAGGACTCCAGGACCCGTCCGCCGAAGACGGGGTCGGTCGAGCGGCACACCACCGAGTAGGTCACCTCCTGGTCGTGGAGCACCGCGCGGCCGCCGCTCGGGCGGCGCACCACATCGACCCCATCGCGCGCGCACGCCGCGAGGTCGACGTCGTCCATCGGCTGCATCCGACCGAGGCTCAGACAGGCAGGCTCGAAACCGTAGAGGCGCACCGCGCCCGGAATCTCGCCCCGCGCGCAAGCGTCGAGCAGCTCCAGGTCGCGACGCATGTTCTCCACACCCGGCGCCGGTGAGTCAATGATCAGGTCGAGCCGCCGCTCGATCGCGGCGCCGACCGCGTCAGACATTGAATCGCACGTGGATGACGTCGCCATCGCGCATCACATAGTCGCGACCTTCGAGCCGCTGCTTGCCGCGCTCACGCAGCACCGCATACGAGCCCGCATCGAGCAACTCCTCGGCGTCGGCCACCTCGGCGCGGATGAAACCGCGCGCGATGTCGGTGTGGATGCTTGCCGCGGCGTCGAGCGCGGTCTCGCCCTCGCGAAGGTTCCAGGCGCGCACCTCGGTCTCGCCCGCGGTGAAGAACGTGATCAGCCGGAGCAATCCATATGCGCTGCGCGCGACCCGGTACAACCCCGGCTCGTCGAGGTTGAGGTCGTACAGAAACGAGACGCGGTCTGCGACATCGAGCTCGGCGATGTCGTTCTCGATACGCGCAGACACGGCGATGGCGTCGCCTCCCGCGAGCCGGGCGCGGTGCGCGATCTCGTCGCGCACGGGCTCCCCCGCCAACGACTCCGCGACGTTGACAACCACCATGAGCGGCTTGCCGGTGAGCAACCAGAACTCGCGCAGCATCGACTGCTCCTCAGCGGTCAGCGTCATGGTCCGCACCGGCCGGCCCCGGTCGAGGTGCTCCTGGACGCGACGCAACAGCGCGATCAACTCGGGCTCCTTCTCCTTCTGCAGCCGCGCGCTCTTCTCGGTGCGCTCCAAACGTTTGGTGACGGTCTCGAGGTCGGCGAGCTGGAGCTCGAGCTCGAGCACGTCGATGTCGCGCACCGGGTCGACGCCACCCTCGACGTGCGTGACATCGGGATCCTCGAATGCGCGAACCACGAGCGCCGTCGCGTCAGCCTCGCGGATGTGCCCGAGGAAGCGGTTGCCCAACCCCTCGCCACGGCTCGCGCCACGCACGAGCCCGGCGATGTCGGTGAACGTGACGGTGGCGGGGATCACCTTGGGTGGCTGGAACAGCGCGGCGAGCCGGTCGAGCCGCGTATCGGGGACGGGCACGACGCCCGTGTTCGGTTCGATGGTGGTGAACGGGTAGTTGCCCACCGCAGCGCCCGCCTGGGTCATCGCGTTGAAGAGCGTCGACTTCCCCGCATTCGGCAGTCCGACGATGCCGACACTGAGGCTCAAATCCTTTCCAGTTCGAACGCTGTGTGCAGGGCACGCACGGCATCGCGGACACGCGGACGATCGATGATGCAGGTCACGTGGATCTCGCCGGTGGCGATCATCTGGATGTTGATCTCGGAGTCGGCGAGCGCGCGGAAGATCTTCGCGTAGATGCCGGGCGTTCCCCTGAGCCCGCTGCCGATGACCGTGACCTTGGCGATGCCGGCGGTGGCCGTGTACCCCTGCGCCTGGACGCTCTTCGCCACCGACGGGAGCATGCGACGAGCCTTGCGCAGGTGCGACTCCGCGATGGTGAAGCTGAGGTCGGTGGTGCCGTCGTGGCTCACGTTCTGAAGGACGGTGTCGATGTCGATGCCCGCATCGCCGAAGGGACCGAAGACCGCCGCGGCCACCCCCGGTTTGTCGGGCACGCGAAGGATGGTCACCTTCGCAACATCGGTCTCGTGCGCGATGGCGCGCACCTTCTGGCGTATTTCCATCTTGTCCTGTCTCGCGATGATTGTCCCCGGTTCGTTGTCGAACGTGGACCGGACGCGTATCTCCATCGAATAGGCCTCGCCGATCTCGACAGCGCGGGGATGCATCACCCGAGCCCCGGCCGAGGCAAGCTCGAGCATCTCGTCGTAATCGATGGCGGCGATCACCCGGGCGTTGGGAACGATGCGGGGATCGGCAGTATGCACACCGGGGACGTCGGTGAAGATCTCGCAGTGATCGGCACGGATCGCCACCGCCAGCGCCACCGCGGTCGTGTCCGACCCGCCGCGCCCGAGGGTGGTGACGTCCATGTCCTCGGTCGCGCCCTGGAACCCTGCGACCACCACCACATTGCCGCGCTCGAGCTCGTCGAGCACTCGCTGCGGAACGATGTCGACGATGCGCGCGGTGCGGTGCGCGCCGCTGGTGCGGATGCCCGCCTGGGCGCCGGTGAGCGAGATGGCCGGCGTGCCGGCGGCGTGCAGCGCCATCGCCAGCAGCGGCGCCGTGATCGTCTCCCCACTGCTGAGGAGCATGTCCATCTCACGTGACGGCGGATCGCTGGTGATGCGATGGGCGAGCGCGATCAGCTCGTCGGTGGTGTCACCCATCGCGCTGACCACCACGACTACCTCGCTTCCGCCTCCCACCGATTCGCGGATGCGGCGCGCGACACGGCGAAGCTTCATCGGCGTGGCGACACTCGATCCCCCGTATTTCTGAACCACGCGGGTCATGGCGAGACGTCCACGCGGGTGCCGTAGTTGCGCGGCGGGAGGACCATCGTCTGTCCGGCCACGCCTGCCTCCGCGGCGGCGCCCTCCATCGCCAGGACGATCGGCTCGGGCGCGAGCGGCGTCAGCGCGATCACCGATGGTCCGGCGCCGGCGAGCGCAGCGCCCGAGGCGCCAGCCTCGTTGGCCGCAGCGACGATCTCCTGAGCCCCTGCCATGAGCGCAAAGCGCGCGTCCTGGTGCCACCGATCCTGCATCGCGTGGCGGAGCCCGGTGTGATCGCCGATCGCGAGCGCCCGGACCAGGAGTGCGCATCGGCTTGCGTTGAAGATCGCGTCGGCACGGCTGAAGGAGGTCGGGACCACCTGGCGCGCCTCATTGGTCGTGAACGGGAGGTCCGGGATGAAGAGCACCGCGCGGAGCTCGTCGGAAACCGCCATCTGGACGGCCGGCGCACCCGGCGCGCAGATGGCGAGGCCACCGAGCAACGCCGCCGCGGCGTTGTCGCGGTGACCCTCGATCGCGGCAGCGCGCTCGAGCACCGCGTCTTCGTCCCACGGCGCGTGGTGCAGAGCGGTGGCCACGAGGACGCCGGCGAGCGCCGCGGCGGCGCTCGAGCCCATGCCGCGCCCGATCGGGATCCGGTTCACGCACGCGAAGTGCACGCCGGCTGCGGAAACGCCGAGCTCGGCGCATGACCTCGCGTAGGCAATCGTGACCAGGTTGTGCTCCGGGTCATTGAGCGCCGCCGGTGCATCGGGCCCGGCGTCGATGCTCAACGGACCGGGTCGCTCCTCGGCGCGGATGTCGTTCTGGAGCTGCAGCGCCAGAGCAAGGATGTCGAACCCCGGGCCGAGGTTGGCGACGCTCGCCGGGACGGCCACCCTGACACGCACCCGCTCAGACCTCGATGGCGCGCGCCAGAGCGCCGGCATCAGAGGCGACCTCGACGATCGCAGGCAGCTCCGCCTCAACAGCGCCCGGATCCTTGAGGCCGTTGCCGGTGAGCACGCAGACCGCATGGGTCCCAGGGGCCACCCCTCCCTCGGCGATGGCCCGCTCGAGAACCGCCAGCGCCGCCGCCGATGCGGGCTCGCAGAAGATTCCTTCGAGGCGCGCGAGGCGCCGCTGCGCGTCGAGGATCGCGGCATCGTCAACCGACGCGATCATCCCCTCGGATTGATCGCGCGCGTCCACCGCCCCCTGCCAGGACGCCGGATTGCCGATGCGAATTGCCGTCGCCACCGTCTGGGGGTTGTCGATCGGGCGTCCCAGGACGAGCGGTGCCGCTCCCGATGCCTGGCCGCCGAACATGCGCGGCAGCCTGCTGGCGCGGCCGTCGCGATGCTCCTCGCGGAACCCGCGCCAGTAGGCGGTGATGTTGCCCGCGTTACCGACCGGGAGTGCCAGCACGTCGGGCGCGTCGCCGAGCTCGTCGACGATCTCGAACGCGGCCGTCTTCTGACCCTCGATCCGGTGCGGGTTCACGCTGTTGACGAGCGTGACCGGATGGTGCTCGCAGAGCTCACGCACGACTCGCAGCGCGACGTCGAAGCCCCCTCTGATACTCACCACGGTTGCCCCGTGGACGCGTGCCTGGACGAGCTTGCCCGAGGCGATGTGACCCTCGGGCACGACCACGACGGTGCGCAGTCCGAACCGTCCCCCGTACGCGGCCGCCGATGCGCTGGTGTTCCCGGTCGACGCGCAGATGATCGCCCTGCTCCCCTCGTGGAGAGCTGCCGACACCGCGACCACCATGCCGCGGTCCTTGAACGACCCGGTCGGGTTCAGGCCCTCGAGCTTGAAATGCAACGACGCCAGGCCCAGCGACGGGCCGATGGTCAGCGATTCCACACACGGGGTGCCGCCCTCGCCGAGAGTGATGTGCGGGGCCATGGGTGAGAGCGCAAGGCGATCGGCCCAGCGGGCGATGACGCCCTGCGCGCGCGTGGTCACGGCCGTCTACGCCTCGACCCGGTCCAGGGCGCCGAGAATCTGGTCGACGGAGGTCAACGTGTCGAGCGTCTCCAGCGCGCGGTCGTGGACGGCGCGAGGAGCCACACCGGTGAGCACGATCAGCTCCGAGCCGGTGAGGTCGACGGCCGCGTCGACGGCGACCCCGCGGTCCTCGAGTGCCTGGAGCACGAGCGCCCGCGCCTCGGGTTCGGCCGAGAGCTGGAGCCGGACGTACCCGGCGACCTCGACATCCGCGTCGCCGAGCATCGTGGGTACGGTCAGCGCTGCGGGGTTCACGACCGGCGTTCCGCGCTCACGTACCGCGGTGACCACGTCGCTCACCACCGCGCTGGCAGTCGATGAGCCTCCGGCGCCGAGCCCGCGGAGCATCATGGTGCCCTCGAGGTCGCTCGAGATGATGACAGCGTTGTCAGCATCATCGACGTCGTGGAGCAGGTGCCCGGGTCCGACCGCGGTCGGCCGCACGCGCAGGTGCACGCTGTCACCAGACCCGCGCTCGGCATGTGCCAGGAGACGCACGCGATACCCGAGCTGGGCGAGCGCTCCCACGTCGGCTCCGGTGACGTCCCGGATCCCGCGGCGGTCCACGCCGTCGGGCGCGACGTGAACACCGAACGCGAGCCAGGCGAGGATCACCAGCTTGTGAACCGCATCCCAGCCGTCGACGTCCAGCGATGGATCCGCCTCGGCAAAGCCGCGACGCCGGGCATCGCCGAGCGCGCTCTCGTAGCTGACCCCGGCACTGCGCATCTGCGTGAGGATGACGTTGGTCGTGCCGTTGATGACGCAGTCGAGTGCGGCGATGCGATCCCCGAGCAGGCTGCCGCGCAGCAATCCGATGATCGGCAGGCCCGCACCCACGCTGGCTTCGAAATACAGGCCGGCGTCGTGTTCGGCGGCGAGGGCGCTCAGTCGAGGGCCGGAGGCCGCGATCACCGCCTTGTTGGCGGTCACCACTGTCTTTCCGGCGCGCAGCGCGGCCTCGATCAGGGCGGTCGCGGGATCGGTGCCGCCGATCGCCTCGACCACGATCGCGACCGCCGGGTCGGCGACCACAGCCTGGGGATCGCCGACAACCCGGACATTCTTCAGGTCGAAGCCGCGCGACCGGGAGGTGTCCCGCACCGCCACGCAACGCAACGCGGGGGTCGCTCCGGCTCGCTCGCCGAGCAATTCCCATTCGTCGATGAGACGCCTCGCGACCGCGCCGCCCACCGTTCCGAGCCCGAGCAAGCCGATACCGACCGATTCCATCGCCGGGACAGTCTATTGGGGGTTAGATGATGTGGCGTCGCCAGGGCATGCAGCCCATTGCCGCGGCACTCTCTTGGGGGTTAGATGATGTGGCGTCGCCAGGCCAGGAGCACCGCCGCCGCCCGGTCCTTGCAGCCGAGCTTCTCGAGGATGTTGCTCACGTGCGTCTTCACGGTGTTCTCGCTGAGGAAGAGCAGCACGGCGATCTCCGCGTTGTTCTTGCCGTCGGCCATCAGACGCAGCACGTCGCGCTCGCGCCGGGTGATCGAGGGCATGTGCTCGGCGGCGTCGCTGACCAGCTGCGGGTCGAGGAGGGACTCACCCGCGGCCACCGCGCGGATGGCGCCGGCGAGCTCCTCGCGCGTCGCGTCCTTGAGGAGGTATCCGAGCGCTCCGGCCTTGAGCGACGGAAAGATGTAGTCCTCATTGCGGTAGGTGGTGAGCACGATCACACGAGCCTCGGGATCGCGCGCCCGGATCTTACGGAGCGCTTCGATACCGTCCATCACCGGCATCTGGACGTCGAGAAGGATGACGTCGGGGTGAGTCCGGCGTGCCTGCTCGACCGCCTCGGCGCCGTCGGACGCCCTTCCCACCACCTTGATGTCGGGCTCGAGCTCGAGCATGGTGCAGAGGCCATCCCGGACCACCGGATGGTCGTCGGCGACGAGAACGCTGATCACGCGCTGACCGCTTCGGCCACGGCCTCGGTGAACGGGAGCCGGGTGGTGACCGTGGTCCCGTGACCCGGAGTGCTCACCACCGTGAGGGTGCCGCCGGCGTTGCGCGCGCGCTCGGCCATGCCGTCGAGGCCGAAGCAGTCCTCGCGCGGTGCGCTCGCAGAGGGATCGAAGCCGACGCCGTCGTCACGAACCGACAGGATCAGCTCCTGCGCATGGGCGCGAAGTTCGACGTCGACGTGCTCCGGGTGGCCGTGGCGGGCAGCGTTGGAGAGCGCCTCCTGGCCGATGCGCAGGAGTGCCACCTCGGCCGTGGGCGAGAGCGATGGATGGGGCGGCACGGCCCGGGCCTTGAACCGCGCGGGGATGCCGGTCCGCTCCTCCCAGGCTTCGACCTCATGACCGATCGCGGCGACGAGGCCGGTGGCCGAGAGTGGTGAGGGGCGAAGGTTCCAGACCGATCGCCGGGCCTCCTGGAGTGCACCGCGGGCCAGCTCACGAGCCTTCTCCACCGACGTTTTCGCCCGCTCCTCGGATCCGCGATTCAGGAGCGTGTCGGCGGCTTCGAGCTCGAGGACGATGCCGGTCAATTGCTGGGCGAGGGTGTCGTGGATCTCGCGAGCGAGCCGCGTGCGCTCCTCGAGGACGGCATGGTCGGTGAGTGCCTGCACTGGCAGGTACATGCGTCGCGACAGCAAGGTCGTGGCGATGAACGCCAACGCCACCAGGAGGATGAGGACCGGGAGCACCGTCACCGGGAAGAGCCGGTGAACGCTGTCGTTGATCCCGATGGTGAGCGCGCTGAGGTTCGGCTCCAGCGAGCTCACCGGGATCGGCTCGAGGACGATCCAGTGGCCGCTGTAGACCGGTGCGGTGAAGAGGTCGGCACTGACCTTGTTGAACTTGGCCGTGATCGGAGGGGGCGTCGTGCCGGTCGTCTCCATGCGGGCGAAGGTTTTTGCGAGGCCCTTCTGGGGGAGCGGGATCGGGTTGCCGACGGTGGCATTGGGGAAATCCTTGGACGCCAGGGGAGACCCGTACAACATGCGACCGGTGGCGCTGACCACCACGGGGTCCACCGTCGCCGGAGAGCTCTGGATGAGGGGCGCCATCAGCTTGAGGAGCGACACGTCGACCCCGACCCGGATCGGCGAAGGGCTCGGGCCAACCTGGTACCAGGCGCTGACCCCGGTGGATCCGTCCTCGAGCAGCGGGAACGGATCCGTCCAGAATGGCCCGTCTGCACTGCGCCCGGGAGCGCCCTGCTGGTTCCACACATCCGGGGCAATGGCCGCTGTGGTCCCGCCCTCGGAGTAGTTGAGAAAGCGGTCGCGAATCGCCGGGTCATAGACGTGAGTCGCATAGGTGGTCGACGGCGTGAACGCCGGGAAGGCACGAATCGCCTCGGTGCTCGGATCCTGGAGCCACACCGAGTTGACCCCGGTGTGATGGAGGAGAATCGCTTGCACCTGTGTGACCAGTGCGCGATTCTCGGTGGCCAGGACAAACCGCGCGTCGAGGGTGGCGTTCCCGGGCGTGGCGGCATCGGGAAGGATCAACGTGCTCCCACCCCCGCTCACAGACCGGTAGCCGGCGCCGAGCGGGGTGTAGGTTTCGGCCGGGAGGGGTGCGCTCGCAGGGATGCCATCCATGGCCTTGGCGAAGGCGCCAACCAGTCCTTGAACCGCGTTGTCGATGTCGGCCATGCCGGCGTCGAGCTGGCCGGCGCTGTGGTCGATCGCCCGGTCCAGAAGCAGTTGCTGGCGTTGGAGGATCGCGCTCTCGGTGGCATTGGCCGTGCTCTTGGCGACGGTGTCGAGCTCGAACACGGCGAGGACGGCAAATGCGACCAGGGGCAGCAACGCCACTCCGACCATCCCCACGAGCAGCCGATTACGAAATCGCCGCCTCGGGTCGCGCCTGCGCGGCAATCTCCCGCGGGCGATCCTCATGGCACGTCTCCAGATACCGCCGTTGCCGCGAATATCCCCATTAACCCATCGACCACTCCGGTTCCACTATACGGGCGGGGCACAATGCACGCTCGTGTATGTAGATCTCCCCCCAAGCCCGGTGTCCCGGCCTCAACGGCGGCGCTTGGTGACGACGCTGCCGGCGCTGCTCGCCCTCCTGCTCGCGGGCTGCACGTCAACGCCGCCGGCAAAGTCGGCCACGCCCACCGCCATTCCAGGCGGCACCGCGGCCGATGGGGGGACGCTGACCGTCGGGGTCTGGCAGGCGCCCACGTCGCTGCTCGACGACGGCATCAGCGGCCAGCTGCCGTTCGCGAGCGTGATCGCGGCTCCCGTGGAGGAAGGGCTGCTCTGGTATCGGTCGACGGCTGCGACCACGACCTCGACCTCGGAGGCGGACTACTGGAGCCCTGACCTCGCGACCTCGGTGCCGACCCTGGCCAACGGAGGGGTTCAGACCAGCGGATGCACCGACACCGCGGCGGCAATGTGCGTGACCTGGCATCTCCGCCCGGGCGTCCGCTGGGACGACGGCAGCAGCCTCACCTCCCATGACGTCTGCGACACCTTCCAACTGCACTGGCTCGCCTCCGGTGCGCTCGGCAAGACGAGCCCGACGCCGCTTGCCTCCACGACCGGGTGGAACCAGGTCATCAAATGCACGGAGACGGACAGCTCCACGGCGGTCGTCGACTTCAGGTCCCAGTACGGGCCATACCTGGCCCTCGGCAGCGGCGTGGACGGGATCCTTCCCGCAGCGGTGCTCGACCCGGTCCTCGCCGCTCATGGCGACCTCGAGACGAGCTCGGCGAACCTCGACCTGACCACGGGTTCCGGCAACGCCGCCGCATTCAAGGGCACTGCAACCCTCGGCACCGCGCTCGACGGTACCGGACCGTTCGTCATGTCGAGCTATACCCCGGGATCCCGGGTCGTGCTGGTGCGCAATCCCAACTACTGGAACCAGACCGGCCTGGCGCACCTCGACAAGATCATCTTCCGGATCGAACCCGACCTTGCGACCGAGGAGAAGGACGTGCGCTCCGGTGCCGTCGAGGTCGGGCTCAACCTCGGGCTCTCGGCGCTTGCATCGCTGGATGCAGCCGTGCGCGCGCACACGGCGCCATTCACCGTCGACCCGCTGACCGGCGCCGGCGCCGAGGTGCTGGTGTTCAACGACTGCCTGTCCAACGGCGGGCTGTGTGCCAACCCAGCCGCGCTGGAGAACGAGGACACCGCGAGCGCGACCATCCGCGAGGCGATCCTGCTCGGCATCGACCGGCAGGCGATCATCAAGGCGGTTGCGCCCGGGCTCACCACGGTGCCCCCCGACTCATGGATGAATCTCGGCGCGAGCTATCTGAACAGCGCGTCGATCCCCACCACCGGCTTCGACCCGACGTCGGCGAATTCGACCCTCGATGCCGCGGGCGACGCGCGTTCCACCAAGTGCGGTGCCGCCCCGGACGGCCAGAACTACCGCGCCGCCAAGGATGGGACCTGCCTGGTGGTCAACATCGGCACCACCAGCGACGACCCGCTGCGCGTGAGGGTGGAGGCGATGATCCGCACTGATCTGGCCAACATCGGCATCAACGTGCCGGCGGCCTTCCAGCCGAATGTGCCGGCGGCGGCATTCTTCGATTCATTCGCCGACGGCGGGCCGCTCGCCACCCATGCGTTCGACATGGCGCTGCTGACCATGAGCCTGGGGATCCCCGGCGAGCCCGACACGTACTCCTCGAGCTGGCACGGCGATTGCGGAGGCGGATGTCTCAGTGAAGACGCGATTCCCTCCACGTCGAATCGCGGCGCCGGTATGAACTTCAGCGGGCTCAACGATGATCAGATCGACTCCGACCTCGATCGTGCTCGCGACACGGCCGATCTCAACGTGCGTGCGCAGGACTACGCGCTCGCCGATGAGCGCCTCGCGGCGCTGCTGCCGGCGGTCCCGCTGTATCAGCAGGTCATCGTCAACACTTACTCGTCGAGTCTGTCCGGCGTCGTGCAGAACAACCTCGTGCCCGATTTCAACACCGCGTCGTGGTACTGCACCGGGGGCAATTGCGCCGGTTAGCGCCGAGGGTCGGCGGCACCACGGCCCGTATACTCCGCCCTCGTGCGTGACCTGAGCGAGCGAGCACTCGACGCGGCCTCGGCCGCGGGTGCGTCATATGCGGATTGCCGGGTCATCAACAGCACCGTGCAGCGACTGACCGTCAAGAACGGTGTGGTCGCCTCGGTGGAGCTGTTCGAGGACGAGGGCATCGGGATCCGGGTGATCGCAGACGGATCCTGGGGGTTCGCCGGCGCCGACGACCTCGGTCCCGCGAGCATCGAGGAGACCGCACGCCATGCCGTCACCATCGCCAAGGCCTCGTCGCGCGTCAACCGCACTCCCGTCCGGATGGCCCCCGCCCCGGCGCTCGTCGGCGAATACCGCACGCTCGTGGTTCGCGATCCCTTTGCCGTCTCCCTCGACGACAAGGTGGACCTGCTGATGCGAACCGACGAGGCGATGTCTCACCTCGCGCAGATCCGGGTCCGCGAATGCTCGCTCGAGTTCGTGCGCGAGATCCGGCATTTCGCGAGCAGCGAGGGCGCGCGCCTGGACCAGACCATCATCGAATCCGGCGGGGGGATGGACGCCACAGCCACCAGCGACGACGAGGTGCAGACGCGCAGCTTTCCGAACAGCTTCGGCCGGCACCAGGTGTGCGCCGGCTGGGAGGCGATCGAGGCGTTCGACCTCCCCGGCAACGCGGGCCGGATCGCTGAGGAGGCAGTCGCGCTGCTCACCGCGGCCCAGTGCCCGGCGGGAACCATGACTGTCATCCTCGATGCGACCCAGGCGGCGCTCCAGGTGCACGAGTCGTGCGGACATCCGACCGAGCTCGACCGCGTTCTCGGACATGAGGCCGCCTACGCCGGCACCTCGTTTCTGACCCCGGACCTGCTCGGGACCTTCCGGTACGGAAGCGAGCAGGTGACCATCACCGCCGACTCGACGAGTGCGCCTGGGCTCGGCACCTTTGGCTGGGATGACGAGGGGGTTGCGGCGCAACGATCGGTGCTCGTCGACCGGGGCCTGTTCACCGGCTACCTCTCGTCGCGCGAGACCGCGGCAGCGATCGGTCAGGTGAGCAACGGCTGCATGCGCGCCGATGGCTGGTCGCGCCTGCCGATCATCCGCATGACCAACATCAACCTCGAGCCGGGGACCTCGAGCCTCGAGGAGATGATCGCCACCACCGAGCATGGCGTCTATCTTGAGACCAATCGATCCTGGAGCATCGACGATCGCCGCCTCAACTTTCAATTCGGCACCCAGAACGGCTGGGAGATCGTCGACGGCAAGCGGGTGCGGCTGGTGCGCAATCCCATCTACAGCGGCCAGACCCCCGAGTTCTGGGGATCGTGCGACGCGGTCGCGGCGCCGGCCGAATGGCAGATGTTCGGCGTGGTGAACTGTGGCAAGGGTCAGCCATCGCAGTTGATGCATGTCGGTCACGGTGCGGCGCCGTGCCGTTTCCAGAACGTGCGCGTGGAGCCGGCACGATGAGAGGTGGTGATGACCTGCTCGCCATGGGTGACGGCGCCCTGGCGTCGCTCGCTCGGGGTGAAGCGGAGGTGGTCATCAGCGACACACGGAGTGAGCTGACCCGGTTCGCCGGCAACGAGATTCACCAGAGTGTCGCCGAGCGATTCCGGCACGTGAGGGTCCGGTTGATCGATGGCGGGAGAACCGGTGTCGGTGAGGTGCGCGGTCACGACGGCCGCGCCATCGAGCGTGCCTTCGCCGCGGCCGAGGACAGCCGGCGGGTCACCACCGAGTCGGCCGTTTCGCCGCTGCCCGCGCCATCACCGGGGGAATCCGACGAGCCGGTCGCCTTCGCTGAGGCGACTGCGGCGACAATGCCACAGGGGCGCGCGGAGCTCGTCGCGATCATCACGGATGCGGCCGGCGCGCATGGGATCAATGCGTATGGGGCGCTGAGCACGAGCACGACCACCACTGCGATCGTCACCAGCGCCGGGTTGCGCAGATCCGCAACTTCCACACAGGCGAGCCTGGTGTCGGTGGCGCGGGGCGACGATGGCGGAGGCTATGCCTCACGCCATTCGCCGGACATCGACGCGCTCGATGTGCCCGGGCTCGCCGCAGAGGTTGTCGACACGTGTGAGCGCAATCAGGGCGCGACCGCGATCGGTCCCGGCGACTACGAGGTGATCCTCTCGCCGTATGCGGTGACGGACATGCTCGAGCATCTCGCCTGGGGTGGGTTCAGCGCACTCGCGGTGCAGGAGCACCGCAGCTTCATGCGCATCGGCGAAAAGCTGATGAGCGACAGGATCACCATTCGCGACGACGCGCGCACGCACGAGATCTTCGCGTTTCCCTTTGACGACGAAGGCGTGTCCACCCGACCGGTGACGCTCATCGACCGTGGCGTGTGCTCCGCGGTCGTCTACGACACGCCGACCGCGCTCCATGACGGCGTCACCTCGACAGGGCATTCCCTGCCTCAGCCGAACACCTGGGGGCCACTCCCCCGCCACGTGGCCATGGACGCGGGCAGCACGCCCTGGCAGGAGATGGTCGGCTCGGTGTCTCGCGGCCTGTACATCACACGGTTCTGGTACGTGCGTGACGTGCATCCCCTGCGCACGGTGATCACCGGGATGACCCGCGAGGGAACGTTCCTCATCGAAAACGGCAGCATCACCCGCCCAGTCAGGGATCTTCGCTTCACGCAGAGCATCGTCGAGGCGCTCGCCAACGTTATTCAGGTAAGTCGCGAGCGTCGCCTCGAACTCGGCGAAGGCGAATCCGGGGTACTGTCACCGTGGTTGCACATCGGTCGTTTCAGCTTCACGTCCTAGACACATCAGGAATCCTTGCCATGCCTCGATCGCCGGTGATCGGTCTCACGCTTCGCGTCCTCTACGAGAAGGGGCTTCCCGCGGACCTCGCCCGCAACCGCGCCTACTTCGACGCGCTGGAGAGCGCCGGCGGGACTCCCCTGGGGATCAGCTCATCACTCTCCGAGCCGCGACTGCGCGCGCTCTTCGACCTGTGCGACGGGCTGTGCCTTCCCGGTGGCCCCGACGTGGAGCCCATGCTCTATGGCGAGGAGACGCGCGCGGATTGCGCCGTCGAAGTGGACAACGAGCTCGATCGCGCCGAGATGCTGCTCGCCAAATGGGCGCTCGACGCGGATAAACCGGTGCTCGCGATCTGTCGCGGGGCACAGGTGCTCAACGTCGCACTCGGCGGGACTCTCTGGCAGGACGTCGGCATGCAGGGAGCCACCGAGCACAACCATTCCCAGGACGGCTCGCGACAGGAGCTCACCCATAACATCGACGTGACGCCGGCATCGCGACTCCACGCCATCGCGGGCACCCAGCTCGTCGATGTCAACAGCATGCATCACCAGGCTCTGCGCGACGTCGGCCGCGACCTCGTGGTCACCGCCCGCGCTCACGACGGGCTCGTCGAGGCGGTGGAGCATCCTGGACGCCGGTTTGTCGTCGGACTCCAGTGCCACCCGGAGGAGCTCTACCTCGAGCGTGACTGGGCGCGCCGGCTGTTTGCCGATTTCGTCGCCGCCTCGGTTGCGTGACGTCTGATCCGGACGCCGACCGGTTGCACCGCCGGCTCTGGATCGGCGCGATCGTCGTCCTCGGGGCGCTGGTGGTGGTTCGCAGTCTTGTCGACCTCTCCGGGTCGCCACCGGGTCTCTATGTGGACGAGGCGTCGATCGGGTACAACGCCTGGACGATCGCCCATTTCGGCGTCGACGAGCACGGGATCCACTTCCCGCTGTTCTTCGAGGCGTTCGGCGAATACAAGAACCCGATCTATGTCTACGCAGTCGCCGCGCTGGTCCGCTTTCTGCCGCTGACGGCCGCGGTCGAGCGCTTCCCGGCGGCGCTCTTCGGGCTCGCGACGGTCGGATTCCTCACCGCCGCGGCGTGGCGGATGACCGGCTCGCGGTGGATCACGCTGGGCACGCTCGCGCTGACCGGGTTCACCCCCTGGCTGGTCATCGAAAGCCGGGTCGGCTTCGAGACCATCTCCTGGGTGGCGCTGCTGTCGGCGGCTCTCTGGTGCCTCGCCGGGCGCCGGCCGACACCTCGCCAGTTCGGCATCGCCGGCATCCTTCTGGGGTTCGCCATCTACGGCTACACGACCGCGCGGCTCGAGGTGCTCTTGATCGCGCTCGCGCTCGCGCTTGCCTGGGGGCTTGCACGGACATCCGGCTGGTGGCGTGCGCTCGTCCCGATCGCTGCGGGGTACGTCGTGCTCGGTGCCTACGGGCTGCTCAACCCGGGGGCTCTGACCGGGCGCTTCACCGCAATCAGCATCTGGTCCGACGGTGCCCCGCTGAGCGTGGTCGTCGATCGGTTTCTCACCAACTACCTCGCGTACTTCAGCCCCAGCTTTCTCTTCACGCAGGGCGATGGCAATCCTCGCCAGAACACCGAGGTCGGCGGGATGCTGCTCTGGGTCATGGCGCCGTTGCTGATCTTCGGGATCCTGGTGTGCTGGCAACGGCGGCGGGAACCGTTGGTGCGATTCCTGGTCGCGTGCATCCTGCTCGCGCCGATCGCAGCAGCGCTGACCAACAACGGGACGCCGCACGCACTGCGGTCATCGGGAATGCTCCCGCTGCTCGTCGTCCTCGCCGTGCTCGGCGCCGACGGCCTCCGCCGCGTGCTCGGCAACCGAGTCGGTGCGAATGCCGTCGTCTTCGGCATCCTCGCTGCGGGCCTGGTCGCCCAGGCGACGTTCTTCACGATCGACCTCTACGCCGCCTATCCCAACCGTGCCGCCCTGGACTTCGACGCCGGCGAGATCGCGGCGATCACCACAGCGCGCGACGTCGCAGGCTCGAACCGGATCTATCTGTCGGACAACCTCGATCCTCCCTACATCGAGGCGTTCTTCGCGTCTCTGCCCCCACCGCCGCGTGAGCAGGAGACCGACGACGCCACCCCGGGACTTGCCGCCCTGGGGATGCAGGAGATCTCGGTCGAGGCGCTGTACGCGGGGCACCCGTCCGCGGGCGACGTGCTCGTCCTCAGCGCCTACGACGTCGCCGTGCAGCCGCCACCGCCGGGTGCATGGACACTCGTGGCGCAGGAGCGGGCGCCCACGAATGCCCTCGATCCGTCGGCGTCGCGACCGGTGCTGGAAGCCGTCTACCGCTTCAACGGCTGACGCGGCTTCCGCTGCTAAGGTTGGCGCCCCGAACAAACTACAGGTGAACCATGACTGACGTCGTGATCGTCGAAGCGGTGCGAACCCCGATGGGCCGCGGCAACCAGCGGAACGGCGATCTTCGTGACGTCCATCCGGTCATCCTCGCCGCCCACGTGCTGCGCGAGGTGACCGGTCGCGCGGGCATCGACCCGGCGATGGTCGAGGACGTCGTCTTCGGGTGCGTCATGCAGACTGGGGAGCAGGCGGTGAACATCGGCCGCCAGGCGGTGCTCGCCGCGGGGTTCCCGATCGAGGTGCCGGCGACCACCGTCGACCGTCAGTGTGGCTCGTCGCAGCAGGCGATCCATTTCGCCGCCAACCTCATCCAGTCGGGCGTGTGCGACATCACCATCGCCGCGGGCGTCGAGAGCATGAGCCGCGTGCCGATGGGCACGACCGTGTTCCAGGGACCCGGAACGCCCTTCCTGCCGGAGCTGCTCGAGCTCTACAACCTCGTGCCCCAGGGGCTCTCCGCGGAGATGATCGCCGAGATGTGGCACATCACCCGCGAGCAGGCGGACGAGTTTGCCGCTCGATCGCAGCGCCGCGCCGGTGAAGCCCAGGCGAGTGGACGGTTCGACCGCGAGATCGCGC
>PKWB01000061.1 GCA_003131685.1 Candidatus Dormiibacterota bacterium | reverse complement strand
GCGAGCTCGGCGAAGCGCTCCTCCGCCAGCGGGTCGCGATCGATGCCGATCAGGGTGCCGCGGGCGCCGATGCGCTCGGCCACGAGTCGCGCGTGGCCGGCGCCGCCGACCGTGCAGTCGATGGCGATAGCGCCCGGAGCGGGATCGAGCATCTCAATCAACTCGCCTGCCAGGACAGGCACGTGCGGAGTGGTCATGTCAATCAGTGTGGTCAAAGCTCGCCGCAATCTCGTGGAACCGGGACAGGATGCCCGCGTTGTGGGCCGCGAAGGCGTGGCGATCCCAGATCTGAAGCGACTGGCCGGCCCCAGAAACCACCACGTCCTTGCCGAGGCCGGCGAACTCCCGTGCGGGCTGCGGGATCACCAAGCGGTAGGCGGAATCCAGCTCGAGGTCGAAGGCGTTGCCGTACAGCGCCTCGCGCAGGAACTGGGCGCGCGGCGCAAGCGGGTGCATGCCCTCGAGCGCGGCCGAGGCAAAAGCGTCGTACTCCGAGGAAGGCCACACCGAGAGCGAGCGAGCGCTGCCCTCTTCCAGCTCGGGCAGGAAGGCCAGCACAACCCCATCGGAGAGGGCGGCGCGGAACTTTGCCGGAACGGTGAGCCGGTGCTTCGCGTCGAGCGCGTGTTCGAAGGTGCCGCGGAAGATCAAGGTTTCTCATACGCCTGGCCGAAAGATGAACCCGGGTGGCTGGATGGGAGGAGCCCTGCCACCCGGGTCCTGCATGCGTGCCCCACAATAAACCACTCTCTCCCACTTTGCAACCCTTTTCGCCACCTGTGTCCCACCGCGGCCCCGCTGGGCCGCGTTCAGAGATGCCTGCGTCCCACCACGGGCGACGGCCCGAGGCGGGATTCGCCCACGGCGTAAGGGATCCAGGTCTGTAGGCGCCTGTACCCGGGGACGGTGTTGGGAAGTGGGAGCGTGCCCCAGCGGGGGCGCGCTCAACGATCGATCAGGCGACCAGTTCGGCTACGTCGACCGACTCCGGCGCCGCAGCATCCATCAGGCGATAGCCGACTCCCCAGACGTTCACGACGTACCTGGCGCCGTGGGCGGAGAGCTTGCGCCGCAGCCTCGAGACGTGCGAGTCGAGCGTGCGGGTGCGGTGCGCGGTGCTGCCGCCGTCGCTCCAGCCCCAGACGGTGGCCATCAGCTCCTTGCGTTCGAAGACGCGCCCCGGTTCGCGCGCGAGCGTGTGCAGCAAGGTGAACTCCTTGCCTGAGAGCGACACCGGCCGACCGTCGAGCCAGGCCTGCCGCGCGAGCGCGTCCACCTCGAGCGAGCCGACGCGCAGGCGCGCGGCGGTGGTGATGCGCCTGCGGCGGCGAAGCAGCGCGCCGACCCGCGCTCGCAACTCGGTGTAGGGGTAGGGGCAACTGAGGTAGTCGTCGCCCCCGCGCTCCAGCCCGCGCACGCGATCGAGCGACGAGGCGTTCTCGGACGTGAGGATCATCGGCAGGTCGACGTCGACGCGCGAGGCTTCCCCGCCCTCCCGCACGAACCGGACCAGATCGAGGCCGTCGCCGTCGGGTAGTGCGCGATCGACGACCGCCAGGTCAACGAACGTCTGCGCGAGAAGGCGTCGCGCGCTTGCGTCGGACCCTGCTTCCATCACCTCGTAGCCGTCGGCGGTCAGGTTGTCAGCCACGTACGTTCGAGCGACGCGGTCGGCTCCCACGATCAGGATCGTCTCGGGGTTCTCGCTCCAGGTCATAGCCAATAGAGGCGTGAGCGCAGGCTGGTTAACCCTCCCACCGGGATGCCACCACACCGTAAAACCGCAAATACCGAGCTTCTGTGCAACATCACGTTCAGGGGCTGCGGCGTGGCAGGAGTCCGAAATAAGATGCCGACGGCATGTACCGACGCGGCAACTACTCCTCCGGTGAGGACTTCGTCCTCGAATACGGAGACCTCCGGTTCATCTTCAACGAGCGCGATTTCAGTGAAAGGTGTGAGCAGGCCGCCAGGCGCCTCGGCTTCATCTGCGATGACATCGCCGACGACGAGGCCGAGGACCTGATCAACCTGGTTGTCAACGGCGAGGTCAGCGATCCCGCGTCGGCGCTCGGGGAGCACGTGAACGAGTGCTGGCCCGAGCTCGTCGGTACCTCGGATCGTTCGCTGGTGCACTGGTTGCGCCGCCTGATCTTCCGCAGCGCGTGGCTCGACCAGCGCGTCAAGGAAGGCGAGCTCGACATCCTCTTCGATGACGACAGCGGCGCCTTCGTCTACATCCAGCCCGATCGCGGCGGCGAGCCGATCGAGCTCGCGATAGCTGAGCCGGCGCTCGCGCGTCTCGACCGCCACGCGATCCGGCCATCGCCGGGCGGCCCGTGTCAACCACGCTTCGACTCGCACGCTCGAAAGGCTAGCCTTGCGGTCGTGGACGCGAGCGGCAGCGATGCGGTCGAGTGGGTCGCAGACGGCGAGTACGCCGACATCCGCTACGAACGCTCGCGCGAGCCCGGGATCGCGAAGATCACGATCAACCGCCCCGAGGTCCGCAACGCCTTTCGCCCGCAGACCGTGCTCGAGCTGGCCGAGGCGTTCACGCGGGCCCGCGAGGACACCACGGTCGGCGTGATCGTGCTCACCGGTGAGGGTCCCGATGCGTTCTGCTCCGGCGGCGATCAGCGTGTCCGCGGCGACAGCGGCTACGAGAGCGAGCCAGGTGCTGTGGGGCGCTTCCACGTCACCGACCTGCACGTCCAGATCCGTCGCACCCCCAAGCCGGTCGTCGCGATGGTCGCCGGCTACGCGATCGGCGGCGGCCACGTGCTGCACGTCGTCTGCGACCTGACGATCGCCGCCGA
>PKWB01000103.1 GCA_003131685.1 Candidatus Dormiibacterota bacterium | reverse complement strand
GCAACGACCCCTTGAACCCGCGCGTGGTGAGCTGAGCGCTGACCGGATCGACCGGCCAACCATCTGAATCAGTCGCACTCGCGGGTGGGGCCGCGGGCAACGTTAAGCCGCGCATGGGCTCTAGTCGAGGTGCAGGTATCGTTGCGTCGAGGTTGACCGTGTTTGGTGCCCGGGTGCTACCTTTCGGACCTGATCAGTCCGCAAACGTCGGGGCGTGGCGCAGTGGTAGCGCACCTGCTTTGGGAGCACTGGAACCAAGCGCAGCCAAATGACCGGATAGCAGGGGAACTAACCCGTATTCGGAACGGCACTTTACGGATGCTTGACGGCGGGTTATCGCGAGGTTATCGTTGCATGCAATAGGTGCCCTTATGGTGCCCTAGTGATTTAGCAGGGGTACTACCGTATGGCCCGTCGCCTCGCAGTCGTCGCCAGACCAATCGCAAACGAACTGGACAGCGCGGTGTCCGATTACCTCGCCTCCGTCAAAGCCCGGGGATTGTCACCGCGGACAGTGGAGCATTACGCGGCCGTCCTCGAAAAGATCCTGCTGCCGTTCCTCGCCGCCGAAGGGATCACCACGCCGGCCGATATCACCCAGCGGGTGCTGGATCGCTTCTCCGCTCGCCTACTCGGTGATGGCGGATCACGCGGGCCACTGTCGAAACACTCGGCACATAGCTACCTGCGAGCGGTCGGCTCGTTCATTCGCTGGGCGAAGGTCGACGGCTCGATAACGGGGAACGCGAAGCCGCAGATGCCTAAGCTGCCGCGACGTGTCCTCGTCGTCATGTCGCGTGAGCAGATCCGCCAGCTCGAGGACGCGGCAACCACCGAGCGCGACAAGTTGATCGTCCGCATCCTCGCCGACTCTGGTTTGCGACTGAGCGAGCTGCTGGGGCTCACCCCCGACGATATGGTCGAAGTCGGGCGCGAGCGCTATCTCCGCGTCCACGGCAAGGGCAGTAAGGACCGCCTGGTGCCTGTGCAACCGCAGCTCTACACACGGCTGCGTCGCTTCGCCAACGGGCGATCGAAGGACGTCGCCACGGATCGGATCTTCGTGGCCCTGCGACGTGACGCCGTCTCCGGCACCTACCGGCCGCTCACCAAGCGGGCCATGAGTAAGTTGATGGCGACCCTGGCCGCGAAGGTCGAGATCACCGACCGTCCGACCAACGTTCACGCGCTCAGGCACGCGTTTGCCACTCACGCGCTCCGCCGTGGCATGAACCCCGTGATCCTGCAACAGGTGCTCGGGCATGCGGATCTGACGCAGATCACCAATACCTACGCGCACATGACCGCTTCCGACGCCAGCGTCGCGATGATGGCCCTCCTCAGCAACGACGAGGACTGAGGTGGAGGTTCTCGCACGGCTCGATAAAACCACCGGGTTACGCGTCCTCTGTGGATGGCCGACCTGTCACGGTGAGCTCGCCTGCATTCAGATCGTGAAGGGCAAACGGGTGCTGTGCATGCTCGACGGGTGGAAGCACAAGGCGCGCGGCCACTGGGCTCAGAATCAACACTCGGCCCATCGAGCGGCGAATGCCACTGATGCGGTGCGCCGGGGCGAGTTGGCGCGCGAACTCCTGGCGTCCCGGCGACGCCCGCGGCTCCGGCAACCGATTCCCGACGATAAGGACACCTTCCGCTCGGTGTTCGGGCTCAACTCCGACAATCACGTAATCGCTCCGGTTCCGAAGGTCGGCATCCTCGCGGACTGCCCGATACCGTCGTGCGGACGCGTCAACCTGCTGCTCGGCTCAAACTTGGACGTTGCCACCGAGACAAGTGGCTGATAAACTGCAGGCAATCTAATACGACTGGCCGCCATTCGGCCTCTCAGGCGCCCCCATTTCCTTCGGGACGAGCGGGCGCGGATGAGGCATGCGAATGGAGACAATCCCCCGCAGTCGATCGAGCGTTGGGGTCGATGACGACCGTCTGACGTTCGAGCTCGGGCGACGAAGCATCACGGCCCAACAGCTCGCTGCTAGAGCTGGCATTCCCGAGGCGAGTTTGAGTCGGATCAGGCACGGCCACGGAGTTAGCACGCGCACCCTGCAGCGGATTGCTGACGCGTTGGTCAGCTATCCAATCCATCCGGGTGCCGACGCCTTGATCGCGCGCCTCGACCGCGGAGAACCTGAGTGAAGGGCGAGGCGTCTGACGAGACGCCCCGGCCCGACGACGACAACCAACTCGATCTTAGCATCGTCTGGGCGGATCTCTCGGCGTGCTGCGCCGCTGTCGTCAAGGTGCGAGTCGGCTTGTGGCGCCTCACCTTTTTCACCGACGCCGACCCGTCGAACGGTGTCCTGCGCGACATCGCGGACGTGTCCCGGTGGATCGGCTCGAGGCGTGCAGCATGATCAGGTTCTCTTCGAGATACCCGTGCCCGATTTGCAATGGTCACCCCGAGTTGGAACGCGGCCGCGGCGTCCGCTGCGCCGGCTTCATCGGCGATGACCCGAACTGGGCGCGCTGCGAGCGTTCTGAGCATGCCGGCGACCTGCCCCTCGATGAGCGGACCACGCCGCCGACCTATGCGCACCGACTGATCGGGGAGTGCCGCTGTGGCACTCAGCACGGGGCCAGCCTTGCGCCCACCGGTGCAACCGCTCGGCGCACAACGATTGCCGCACCGCCGCGACGGGTGGTCGCGACGTACCCGTACCGGAGTGCATCGGGCGAGATCGTTTATCGCAAGCTGCGCTACGAGCCGAAGTCGTTCAGTTTCCAGCATCCGACCGCTGATGGTGGGTGGGCGAAGGATCTCAATGGCGCCGCCCATCAGCTTTACAGGCTCCCGGAATTGCTTGCCGAACCGTTGCGCACGGCATGGATTCCCGAAGGTGAGCGAGACGTCGAAACACTCGTTGCCGCTGGATTGCTCGCAACCACGACGGATGGCTTGCGGACGTGGCGCCCCGAATATGCGGAACACTTCCGCGGCCGACAGCTCGCCATCGTATTGCCGGATAACGATGCTGTCGGCCTGGAGCACGCCCAGCGTATAGCGGCGTCACTGCATGCGGTGGGATGCCCGGTCGTCGTCCTCGAGTTGCCGGGGCTGCCGCCGAAGGGCGACGTCTCGGATTTCATGGAGACGCACACCGTCGACGTGCTCAAGGCTCTGGCGCAGGCTGCGCCACGGTGGACTCCTCCCGTGGTCGCGGAAAGCGCACTTTCTAGCAGTGACGGGATAGGGCTGGTGCCGGCGAGCTCGGTGCGGCCGGAACGGGTTGCATGGGCGTCGGATCAGCGCGTGCCGCTCGGGATGCTCACACTCCTCGTCGGTGAGGGTGGGCTTGGGAAGTCCATGGAGTCCGTTCGGCTCGCGGCTGGATGGTCGCGCGGCACGATCCCCGGTGATCTCTTCGGCGTGCCGGTCAATGTCGCCATCGCAAGCGCCGAGGATCACCGTGCCGCGGTCATCGTGCCGCGCCTGCAGGCTGCCGGCGCCGATCTCGGGCGCATTCACTTTGTCCAGCAGTTGGTCGACGGGATCGCGACCGATATCGACATCGACGGCGAGGTTGACCGCCTCGAGAGTGTGCTGGAGGCAGCCGCAGTGCGCGTGCTCATCGTCGATACCGTCGTCGCCCATATTCCGAGCCAGCACGACAGCTTCAAAGAGCAGTCCGTGCGGAGGGTCCTCAAGCCCCTGCACCACATGGCCGAGCGAGCCAACCTCGGAGTCGTCGGTGTCATGCACCTGAACCGCCGAGATGCGCGAGATGTACTGACGCGGATCAGCGGCAGCGGGGCATTCGGCAACCTGGCCCGGCAAGTGCTGCTCTTCGCGCGCGATCCGGACGACCCAAATGGTCCGACCCGCATCCTCGCAGTCGGCAAGTCCAATGTCGGTGCTCACGCGCCGACGCTCAAGCTGCAGATCACCCCGGACACCGTGCCGGCGGATGACGGGGAGATGATTCCGACCGCTCGCCTGGTCGTGGTCGGCGAGACCGATCAGACCGCGTCTCAACTGCTCGGCCCGTCACTCGACGATGAGGAACGCGGCGCCAAAGCCGAGGCGATGGACTTCCTGACCGGGTTGCTCGGCAACGGCGAGCCGGTTGAGGCGAAGACCGTCAAGGCAGTTGCGACCGACGCAGGCATCACCAATATCACCCTGCGACGAGCCGCAAAGGCACTCGGCGTCAAGACCAACGATCGCGCTGGATTCGGTCCCGGCTTTCCCTCGCGCTGGCGCCTAGTTGCTCAACCAGATCCCTACATGCTCCTGCCGGAGACACGAGCAACTAGGGAGGACGATGAGCAAGTAGGTAAACCGGTGTCGTCCCTACATGGCCAAGAAATCCCTACATTGCCATCCAAAACCAATGGGCAAGTAGGAGAAATCTGGCCAAGTAGGGAGGCGTCGGACCCAAAGTCGCACGATGTTACTTTGGCGGACGTTGTCACGCGCACCCTGCCGGAAGGGATGCGTCACTCAGCGTGTCCTCGGTGCGGAGTCGTCGCTACCGTGCTCGCCGCTGCCGCCGATTCCTTGTGCGCAGGGTGCATGCCGCTCACTCCGCGCGTAACTCAGCGCTGGACGCAAACCGCACGAGTAGGGGGGTAGGGATGAGCCGTGATGCACTCACCCGCCGCTCTCTTTGCCCGGTTAGCCGCGAGAAAAACCAAAAGAACCCCTGGCACTGCTCGCACACCCGGGGACAATCGGGTGACAGGACAGGCCGCACCAAGTCAGGACCGGCCGCGTTGTGTCGCCGTCGTCAGGGCGCCTGTACCGCGCCGCGCCGTGTCGCAATCCGCGATTACCGCCGCACACCACCCCCGGCAAAAGGAAAACTCGGAGCAGCCGCTGCGCGCGTTGCGTGGGTCGCACGCAAAGAAATCGGCGCTAAAAGTGATTCCGGTTTTTTTGTGAGCCAGCCACGTCCGCCCGAGTACCTGTCAGCGGCCTCTCGCCGTGTCTGGCGACAGGTTGTCGCCGACTACGAGCTGGGCGCCGGCGAGCCGGAAATTCTGAGTCTCGCGCTCGTGGCGCTGGATAGAGCCTCCGAGGCCCGGTGCATCTTGGAGCGTGAGGGAATCACCGTCGCCGGCCTGCATTCGCCTCGCGCTCACCCCTGCGTTGCCATTGAGCGCGCCGCGTCGCTCGAGTTCGGCCGTCTGTGGCGCCAGCTCGGGCTCGACGCCGACGAAGTAGCCGGCGGGACGGCCCGCCCGCAGGTGTGGCGTGCCTCGTAACCGCCGCGCAGCCCTGCGACGGCTGACTGTCGAGCAGGAGACCGTCCTGTCCTCATGGGGCAATCTCCTTTCTGGCGAGCCCGGCGAGTCGTGCCTCGAAACTGCGGTGCGCCTCTTCGGCAGCGCTGAGGCCGCCTCATCAGCGTGGTTCGGCCACCGCGCCGCGCTTTTGGCCGCTGACACCAGTCCTGGACGTCGCCTGGCCGGTTTTTGGCTCTTCGAGCGCGGCATGGAGCCGCCCCGGGTCGGCGACCAGGAGTCCGTCTTGCGTCAACTCGGCGAGCTCAGTCCCGACGAGGAAAGCACGCTCGCGGTGTGGGGCGCCGTGGCCCCCGAGGTGCCCGCTGACATCGCTCTCGACCACCCAATCGTCATCCCTATCAGTGAACCCCTTTTCACGGAGGAACCCAACCATGGGACGCACCCGATTGACGACGTTCTCGACGTCGGACCAGTCCAAACCACCGAAGCCGGGAAGAAGACGAGCGCCCGGTCGCGCAGATCCCGCAGGTTGGCACGTGGCAGCCCGGCTAGCAGGCGTGGTACGTCCTCGGTCCTGATGGGGTGGGGATCACCCATCACAAAGCTCGGCAGCACGATCTGACGGCTCAGGAGCGTCGACGTCCAGCCCTCGTCATAGGCGTAGTTGAGAAAGCTGCGCAGCGCCACCAGGGACCGCGACCGCGACCGCGGATTGGGGAGCACGTCGGCGAGCTGCACCTGGTAGCGACGCAGGACTCCGCGGTCCAGCGCTTCGAGCATGTCGGGGCTGCGCACGTCCACGAGCGTGCTCAGGTAGGCGACGAACTTCGCGAGCTCCTGGCGGTAGGCGCGCACCGTCGTCATGGGCCGATTGCGGAGCACCCGTAGCCACTCGAGCCACTCTTCCACCTGAGCCGGCAACGGGTCATGCGGACCCGGGATGTGCGTGCTCCAGGTGATGGGGTGGTGACCGGGTGTCACGTCACGTAGACTCGACACGTCGAACCTCCTTATCCGAGGGTTGACCACGGGGCCGGCTGTTTCAGCAGCGCGGCCCTACTTATTGCGAGAGCCTACACCACGGCTCAGGCAATCGGAATCAGATCGAGCAGATACACAACACGTAGGTCGTCGTCGACGAGGTAGTAGAGCCAAAAAGGTCCGACCCGAACCATATGTCTAGGCTCGACCGACCGATCCGTAAGTCCCCTGAGCACGTGGACACCGAGACTCGGCTCCCTTGGTTTGAACTGCAATTCACCCCATGCAGCTCCGAACTCACTCCCGAGCCCGTTTCGGACGATCCCTTTAAGAACCGGCCTGCCCGAGAGGCGATAGGCTCGTTCTAAAGGCATCAGAAGCGGCTAAGCGTCGAGGGCGGCCGTGACCTCGTCATAGGTCATCGGCGTCTCGTTCCTCCGCGCTCGCAGGACAGCGTCAAGATCCCGAGGTTTCGGGTACTTCTGCACAAGCAGCAACGACCCATACCACGCGTCGATGACGTCTTGAACGGGTCGCAGGTCCCCGCGTTCTTTCGACAGCCACATGGCCTGAAAGAACTCCTCGGCGAATGCCTCAGCGCCTTCGGCATTCAAACTCGCCTTGACCGCCTCGACCTGCTCAGGCGTCGGCAACTCCATGGTTTCCAGGGTCACTGCAGGAAGCGCACTCAAAACGGACACCCCCTCACGTTCACTGTCCACGTCACCAGGGTCTTGATGTTAGGCCAGATGCTCCCGAAGGGTGCGCATGCGCAACGCGTCTGATACATATAACCCCAGGCTCCAGCATCGTGCCACAGCGTCGCGTGCTACCTTTCAGAGCCTGATTTTACCCTAGAACGCCTGCACAGAATAGGTGCCCCACAAGGACCGCACCGAGAGAGCAGGGGAACTAGCTGAGATCAAAAAGCGTCGGGGCGTGGCGCAGTGGTAGCGCACCTGCTTTGGGAGCAGGGGGTCGCTGGTTCGAGTCCAGTCGCCCCGACCATCGCCCGAGTGACTTGAGAAAGTCATTGCTGGGACTGGAAACCGGGGGCGATGGTCGGCGTGGGGGGGTCGCCCCGATTGGCGCGGGCGTGGCGGTCGGGGCGAGCGGCGCCGCGCTGGCTTCGGCGGTTACGAACACGGGCAGTTCCGCGGTTCCGGCGCTGCATCCCGGAGGCGCGGGGATCCCCCACGGCTGGTAGCTCAGCCAGGAGCGCCGACCTGGACGACGCTGGTCGGCTTGTTCGAATAGACGATGATCTGCCCAGCCCGAACTGGGCTCTCTGCCAATAATTGCTGTCTGGTACAGGGGACGTGCCGGGCTGCAGGCGTATCCTGATGAATACTGTCGCATCAGCCCATGTGACCGAAGAGGGAAATGGAGGATGCCATCTGAACCGAGCGTCGCATCGCGACGCATTCGCTGGCTCCGAACGTTGATGACAGTTCTAGCAGTCGCAGTCCCCGCCACGACGTCGCTCCTCGGGGCCACCGCCGTCGGAGCGGCGAGCCCACCGAACATCATGGTGATCGTGGAGGAGAACCAAGGCTACTCGAACATCATCGGCAACTCCCAAGCGCCGTACATCAACAATCTGGCGAGCACCTATGCATCCGCGACGCAGTGGTTTGGGCTGACGGACTACAGCCTCGCGGATTACGTGGCGCTGATCTCGGGCACCACGAACTCGTATGGCGCTCCGACCCTGGTCGGCGAGCTCGCCAACGCGGGGATTAGTTGGAAGGCTTACATGGAGGACGCGCCCTCGGCGTGCTATACGGGCGGGGCCGTGGGGCATTACGGAAAGGACCACAACCCGTTCGTTCACTTCAACAGCATCACTGGCACCCCCACCCAGTGCAACCGGATCGTCCCGTTCGCGGGGAGCGGCGGCTTTGCGAGTGATCTCAACGGCAATACGGCGCCGAGCTTCATGTTCGTGGTGCCGAACGTGTGTGACGACATGCACAGCTCGTGTGGAAGCAACAGAGTCCAGCAGGGCGATCGGTGGCTCAAGGCGAATCTGCCCACGGTGCTTAATTCGCAGTGGTACCTGAACGGCGGCACCGTGATCATCACCTGGGACTCAGCCACGACTGCTGACAAGAGCGGGTGGAACACGGGCAATGGCGGCCACATTCCCACGATCGTGATTTCGGCCGCCTCCTCGGGTGCCTTCACCAGCGGGGGAAACCACTATGGAACGCTCCGGGCGATCGAGCAAGCCTACGGAGTCGGACTCTTGGGAAAGTCGTCGAATGCCGCCAATGGCGACCTGACTCCCGCGTTCTAGTTGTAGTTCCCACAGACGTTGTTGACAAAGGAGAGAGCCCCCGCTCACGGTTCGGGACTGTTCAACGGTTCCGACCAGAGGAGGACTCTCGGTGGCTCATGCTACGGCGCGGTTGACGGTGTATGGCAGGCGGTTGGTGGTCGCACGGGTGCTCGAGGAGGGCTGGACGGCTGCTGCGGTGGCGGAGGCAGCGGGGGTCTCGCGAGCGACGGTGTACAAGTGGCTGCGACGCCGGCAGGGTGAGGGCGCTGCTGGCTTGGAAGACCGATCCAGTCGACCGCATCGAAGCCCTCGCCAGCTGACGCCGCGCGTGGAGCTCCGTATCGTGCAGCTCCGCCGGCGCCACAAACTTGGGCCGCATCGCCTCGCGGCTCGCCTGAACCTTCCTCGGTCGACCTGCTACGCGGTGCTCTGCCGCCACCGGTTGAATCGACTCGACTGGCTGGACCGGCCGACGGGAACGATGATTCGCCGGTACGAGCGTGAGCGCCCGGGGGAGTTGGTGCATGTGGACACGAAGAAACTGGCGCGGATTCCCCAGGGCGGCGGCCACCGGATGCTCGGCAACGCCGCTCGGAATCACCTGAGGGGCGGCTATGAGTACATCCACTCCGCGGTGGACGACCACACTCGCCTGGCGTATTCCGAGATCCTCGGCGACGAGCGGGGCGCGACGACAGCGGGGTTCTTGCTGCGCGCCACGCGCTTCTACGCGGCCCACGGGATTCGGGTGGAGGCGCTGCTCACCGACAACGCCTGGACCTACCGCTACGCCCACGAATTTCGCGCCACCGCCCAACGACTTGGTATCCACCAGCTCTTCACACGCCCACATCGGCCGCAGACTAACGGCAAGGTCGAGCGATATAACCGAACCTTCCTCGAGGAATGGGCGTATGTGCGCCTCTATCGCAGCAATGCTGAACGCGCCCGCTTGCTTCCCGCATGGCTGCACCGGTACAACTACCACCGGTCCCACACCGCGCTCGGAGGCCTTCCACCCATCGCCCGAGTCAACAACCTATCCGGGAACTACATCTAGTTGCCTGAACGATCAACCCCGTTGCGCCCAGCCGGTTCGCTCGGGTGACCAGCGCCTCGGACCGCCACGGGGGGTCGTAGCTGGTCAGGGGTATCTAATCGGATCAGGCGCGCCTCACGCATCAGAAGCGCCCGAGCTGGTTCGACGGACCCTAAAGACGCCTGTTACGCTGCCGCCACATCAGGATCGGATGGAGGGATTGAGGTGCGCGGACTCCGATGGATCAGTCTGTCCATGGTCGCTATGGGTCCCATAGCCCTTCTGGCAGCAACGAGCAGCACGCCCGCCGTTGCCGCGGGGATTGGATCCCAGACGGCGAAATACGTCTCCTGCTCCTGCGACTACGCCGGCGCCGCAGTCGCTGTCTCTGGGTCGATGCTGCTGGTTGGTGAACCCGCTATCGACGACGCGTCGGGCCGGGTCTATGTGTACACGCAATCCGGGAGCACCTGGACCGAGACGGCAACGCTGGTCGGCTCGGACACCGCGTCTGGCGATACTTTCGGGTTCTCGGTCGCGCTGTCAGGCACGACGGCGGTCGTCGGCGCGCCGGGGCACTCCGCCAACGGCAATTACGCAGGGAGTGCCTACGTCTTCACGGAGTCCGGCGGCACGTGGACGGAGGCTGCAGAACTCGCCGGGTCCGACAATGCTGCCGGCGATTGGTTCGGAAGTGTCGTGGCTGTCGACGGTAGCAATGTCATCGTCGGCGCGCCGGCACATGCCGGGATCGTCGGGAGCGCGTACGTGTTCAGCGACAGTGGTGGCCCTTGGGCGCAGTCGGCCGAATTGAAGGGTTCGATCGCCCTGGGGTACTTCGGTTACTCAGTCAGCATCTCGGGGACAACGGCGGTCGTCGGTGCGCCCAACAATCCCTCCAAGACAGGCAACGCCTTCATCTTCAGCAACAAGGGAAGCGTGTGGTCGCAGACCGCCACGCTCTCGGGAGCCAGCGGTGTGCATGACTTCGGCTCGGCCGTTGCCGTCGATGGCACCGTTGCTGCCGTCGGCGCCTGGTCCACGAACAATGGTGCTGCCTACATCTACAACGAGTCGGGAGGCGCCTGGTTGCAGACCGCCCTGCCGTCCAGCGGTGGCCTCGGCGCGGCTGTTGCCGTGTCGGGAACGACCGTCGTCGTGAGCTCCGTGAGCGCATCCGGTGGTGGGGGCAAGGCTTCTCTGTACACCAGTGCCGGGCAGCTGGCCGCCTCAGTCGCCCCGGTCGGCAACGAACATGGCGACTTCTTCGGGAACAAGGCGGTCTCCATCTCGGGCCAGACGCTGATCGTCGGCGCGCCGAACCATGGCTCCGTCGGGAGTGCGTTCGTCTTCAGCAACACCTCGGGAACAACCTGGCAGCAGGTCGCGAACGTGGCCAACGCTGACAGCAACAGGGGTGATACCACCGGCACGGCGGTGGCCATCTCGTCGATATCCGCCGTCGCAGGCGCCCCTGCTCACGACGGTGCCGGTCGTGTCTATCTGTTTCCAACGCCGCCCCCGTGGCATCCGGTCGTCGGGCTCGAGGCGTCCGGCACCACCACTGGCGATAACTTCGGGGCGGCGCTGTCGATGACGGGGACCACCGTGCTCGCCGGAGCGCCTGACCATGGCGGCACGGGCAGCGCGTATGTCTTCACCGAGACGTTGGACGCTCCGTATACGCAGGCGTCGGTACGCGCGCCGGGCGACAACTTCGTCTACCTCCGGCCCGCGGTGCTCGAGGGCTCAGACACGGCGTCTGGCGATCACTTCGGCGCCTCGGTGTCGATCGCGGGAACGCTTGCTGTTGTCGGCGCGCCGGCACACGGCGGGAGCGGGAGTGCATACGTGTTCAGCGAGACCGGCAGCACCTGGTCGCAGGTTGCCGAACTCGAGGCCGCTGACACCACGACGGGTGACAACTTCGGCGCCTCGGTGTCGATCTCCGGAACAACTGCGATGGTCGGGGCGCCGGGCCACGGCGGCTCGGGCAGCGCCTACGTGTTCGAGCAGTCGGGAACGTCCTGGACGCAGAGTGCCGAGCTGTCCGGCTCTGACACCGCTGCCGGCGACCACTTCGGTGCCTCCGTGTCGATCTCCGGAACGCTCGCGGTCGTCGGGGCGCCGGGCCACGGCGGCTCGGGCAAAGCGTACGTGTTTGGGAGCACCGGTGGGAGCTGGACGCAGGCTGCCGAAGTGGCAGGCTCCGATACCGCGACGAGTGACACCTTCGGCGCGGCTGTCGGCATCTCAGGGGCAATCGCGGTGGTCGGTGCCCCGGGCCATGCCGGCGGCAAGGGCAGTGCGTACCTCTTCAGCCAGCAGTCAGGCGGGTCATGGACGCAGGCGGCCGAACTCCAGGAAGGGTCGGGCAGCGCAGCCGGGGATCACTTCGGCATCGCGGTTGCAATCTCCGGCTCGTCGGCGATCGTCGGCGGACCGGGTCACGGCGGGACCGGTATCGCCGAGGTGTATGCGGCGTAGGCAAGGCGCTGCGAGTGCGCTGATCGGCGCTGGCCCTGGGACTCCGTCGCCCTGGGCCAGCGTCAGATGTCAGCCGAGGCCGTACACGATCCCGTTCTCATCGGCGACATAGGCCATGCCGTCGGAGATCGCGATGGAGTCTGCGAGCTTGGTCTTGGACAGGTGCACGATGGCGAGCTCTTGCAGGTTGCTGAACTGGAAAGTGTACACCCTGCCGGTGAGATCGCCGATGAGCACAACCTCGCTTCCAGGAGCACCGGAGACGATCACCGACCCCAGGACGCTCCCCGACATGGCGACTGAGCGGAAGAGCTTGACGCCCGTCGTGGCATTGAACTCATACACAAAGTTGGCGTACGCGACCACGACGATGTCCCCATAGAGCGCGGCGCACGAGACGGAGTTCGTCTTGTGGCTGGCATCGGCCCCCATGTCGAAGTCCCAGAGCTGCGCTCCCGTCAGCAGGTCGATGGCGTACTCAATCCGGTCCTTGCCGTCGATGTAGACGATCCCATCGGCATCGCCGTTGACATCGGGCGCGCCGATGGTTGGC
The DNA here is from genome assembly GCA_003131685.1 of Candidatus Dormiibacterota bacterium. Taxonomy (GTDB): domain Bacteria; phylum Chloroflexota; class Dormibacteria; order Aeolococcales; family Aeolococcaceae; genus Palsa-851. Next base: position 17,002 of record PKWB01000103.1, on the reverse strand, counting down.
GCCGCGCCGACGTCCGCGTCAGAGAAGTTCTTGATGGTCTGGAAGCGCCACACCCGCACGCCCGTGCTGGCGTCGAGCGCGTAGACAGCGTCATCGGGCTGGCCGGATCCGAACACGACCAGGGTCCGCCCGGTCGAATCCACGACGAGAGCCGGCGGTGACCAGGTCCCGCTGTGCTTGCTCTTGGACGTGGCGCCGAGGTCGAACACCCACTTGTTGACGCAATTGCCGTGGGTGTTGCCGAAACCGTAGACGGCCCATTCGCGACCGCGGTTCACGGACTCGGACTGCCCGGTGTCGCCGAAGTACACGATCGGTCCGCTGCTGTCGTGACCGACCACCGGGGACGACTCGATGCGGCCCGGGGTCGTCTCGGGGCTGAGGATGGGCAGCTGGAACGTGCACTGGACCGCTCCGGTGGTGGCATCCAGCGCAGAGAGCAGGCCGCCGTCACTGCCGATGTAGAGAGTGTTGGCGTCGATTGCGGGTGAGTCGACGACTCCGGACCCGACAGTCGCCGTCCACACCATGGCACCGGTGGTCGCATCCATCGCTTCCATCGTGCCGCCGACGCTCACCTCGTACACGAGATTCTCGCTGAGGGCGATGTTGTACACGACCATTGGTGACCCGTAGATGGGCGAGCCGTCGATCGTGTGCGACCACTTCACCGCCAGCGTGGGGTGCGATGTGCTGATCGTGGTGTCAGGCGAAACCCCGCTGTGCAGTGGGTCGCCGTGAAACGTGCTCCAGTCGCCGGGCGTCGCGGCCGCCGCCGGTCCCGAAAACGAAATCAGCATCCCGCCGGCGCAGCACATGGCTGCCACAGCACCTATCTGGCGCATTTGCGATCCCCTCCACAACCCCAACTCACGAAGTTCATCTTGGAGCGTAGCGCATCCCGACCCATGGAAGCGAACTCGGTATCGGTGCCGGGGAAGACGCGTCAGACGACGATCGCACCATTCGATGCGATTGTTCCAAGCCCCAGGTCAAGGAACTGCTCAATGCGGCGCCCTCGATGGTCTGAGGTCTTCAGCTTTTCTTAAGCCGACGCGCATCCCATGCCGTCTTATGAAGGGTCGTCGCTGGGCGAGCGTTGTTCGGACGGTTCGTGGATTCACTCATCGCATCGAGGGGGCTTCGGTTATGCATCGAACACGTCCAGGACGGGCGATGTCAGCCGGCATTGCGGCAACGGTCGCGGCGCTGGCACTCAGCGGCGTCGCGCTTGCTGCATCGCCGCATTGGAGCCTGGTGAACTCGCCCAACAGCGGCACCCTGAACAACTCCCTCAACGGCGTGAGCTGCGTCGGTAGCAGCTTCTGCATGGCCGCCGGCGAGTACTACGACGGCACGGTCGATCAGACTCTGATCGTCGCGCTGTGACCGCTTGGCACGTATGTAGTCAGCCAGTTCGCGGAAAGGGGAAGTGATGGAACGTTGTCTCTTGGTCGGCTTCGCCAGGGCGGGTCGTTCGTTCGCCCCTCGGATCGAGGGGGCCGTGTTCGTGCGTCGACTGCGTCCGTTACGAGCGTTGGCGGCAGGCAGTGCGGCAGTAGTCGCCGCGCTCATTCTCGGCGGCGCCGCGGCGGAAGCTGGATCGCTCCAATGGAAGCTGGTCGGCTCGCCCAACACCAGCAGCACGCAGAGTGACGGCCTCATCAGCATGAGCTGCGTCAGCACGAGCTTCTGCATGTCTGTCGGCTACTACAACAACGGCACGGTTGATCAGACTTTGATCGCCAAGCGGAACGGGAGCAGCTGGAGCCGGGCCAGCTCATACGACAGCAGCACCACCCAGAACAACTCCCTCAACGGCGTGAGCTGCGTCAGTAGCAGCTTCTGCATGGCGGTCGGCGACTACTTCAACGGCACGAACTTCCAGACCCTGATCGAGAAATGGAACGGGGGCATTTGGAGCCCGGTCGGCTCCCCCAACAGCAGCAGCACCCAGGACAACTTCCTCTACGGAGTGAGTTGCAAGAGCACGAGCTTCTGCATGGCCGGGGGCGAGTACTCCAACGGCACGAACTACCAGACCCTGATCGAGAAGTGGAGCGGGAGCGCCTGGAGCCAGGTTGGCTCGCCCAACAGCAGCAGCACCCAGGACAACTTCCTCGGCGGTGTGAGCTGCGTGAGCACGAGCTTCTGCATCGCCGCCGGCGGTTACAAGAACGGCACGAATCTCCAGACCCTGACCGAGAGATGGAGTGGGAGCAGTTGGAGCCTGGTCAGCTCCCCCAACACCAGCAGCACCCAGCTCAACGCCCTCGACGGCGTGAGCTGCGTCAGCTCGAGTTTCTGCATGGCTGCCGGCAACTACTCCAACGGCTCAAACGACCAGACCCTGATCGAGAAGTGGAACGGGAGCAGTTGGAAGCTGGTCACGTCCCCCAACAGCAGCACAACCTTGAACAACGACCTCGGCGGTGTGAGCTGCGTCAGCACCGGCTTCTGCATGGCCACGGGCCGCGGCCGCAACGCCACGAACGACCAGACCCTGATCGAGAAGTGGAACGGGAGCAGTTGGAAGGTGGTCAGCTCGCCCAACACCAGCAGCACCCAGGATAACGACCTCTTCGGCGTGAGCTGCGTCAGCACGAGCTTCTGCATGGCCTCCGGCTACTACTTCAATGGCACGGATCTCCAGACCCTGATCGAGAAGTGGTGAGACGGCTATGCCGTAGGCGCCCGCGGAATAGGGGCTGCGTCTGTTTGAGGTCGCCGCCAACGAGCGCAGCCTGAGCGGATCCAGGCTCATCAGTCCCGACGAGCGCGCCGACCGTGAAGCAGCCATGGCCGGTCTCGAGCGGAGGATCAACCATCGTGAGTTGGTTCTGTTCTATGAAGTGAACTCCGCGCTCGGACGGCGTGAGCGCGAAATGTTGCGGTAAGTCCTGGTCGACTCAAAGGCTTGGCATAGCTGGTTTGATCCCCGCTGGGGGGCGACGGTAGAGTTGCCTCACCATGAGCCGACCCTGACCTGATGTAACCGCGCAATGTCGACGACCAGATCCGAGGCCCTGGAGTTCCGGTTGCTCGGTCCTGTCGAAGTCATTGGTCAGGGCGCCGCGCTGTCGCTCGGGACGCTGAAGCAGCGTCTCATGCTCGTCCTCCTCCTGCTCGAGCCGCGGATGATCGTCTCCCGTGAGCATTTGATCGATGAGCTCTGGGGTGAGGACCCGCCGGCGACGGCGGTCAACGCGTTGCAGGTCTATGCAGCCGGACTGCGACGCGTCGTGGGCGCCCGTCTCGAGTCCCATCCGGGCGGTTACCGATTGCACGCTGACCCGGAGGAGACCGACGTATGGCGCTTCACCGAGAAGGTCCGGAAGGCCCGTGAGAGACTGCGCCGCGAACCCCTCGAGGCTTCCGCATCGCTCACTGAGGCGCTGGCCCTCTGGAGGGGGCCGCCCCTCACGGGTATCCCGGCGAGCCCCAGGACCCGTGCTGCCGCGTTCCAGCTCGAGGGGGCGAGACTTGAGGCCATCGAGGCGCGCATCGACGCAGAGCTCGCACTCGGGCATCACGACGAGGTGCTCGCCGATCTGAGTGGCCTGACGGCGGCCCATCCGACCCACGAGCGGTTCACCAGCCAGCTGATGCTGGCTCTGCACCGGTGCGGGCGTGACGCCGACGCCCTCACAGCTTATCGGGATATCGCCGGCGTACTCGAGGATCAGCTCGGCGTCGATCCCGGCGATGATCTGATTGCCCTCGAGCACGCCATCCGCCGTCAGGACCCGACGCTCGACGCGCCGGACGTCGCAAGCCTCCCGTTGCCGGCGGGACGCTTCATCGGCCGCCGTGAGGAGATTGCCCGCGCCGGTGAGCTGCTGCATCGCTCCCGGCTGCTGACACTCGTCGGTCCGGGTGGTTGCGGCAAGACGCGCCTGGCGCTGGAGTTGGCACGCACGGCGGTTGCCATTCATCAGGATGGTGTGCGGTTCGTGGCATTCGGCGGTTTGGCCGGCGACGCCTCGGTGGGAGCGGAGGTTGCGCGCGTGCTCGCCATCCACGCCCGCCCGCCGGAACCGCTGGTCGAGACCATTGCCGCGTGGCTCCGTTACCGTCGCATGCTGCTCATCCTCGACAACTGCGAGCACCTGATCGCGTCCCTTTCCGAACTCTGCGCGACTCTGCTCGCGGCGTGTCCGGGACTGCGCCTCCTGGCCACCANNACTCATGCTCGCGGGCGAGATTGTCTGGGCAGTACCCGGCCTCATGCTGCCTGGTCTCGAGAGCTCGCCCGAGGAGATCTTCGAGAGCGACGCCGTCCGGCTCCTTACGGACCGTGCTGCGCTGGCACGAGGCGCGAGCGGGGACTCTCGAGCGATCGCCATCGACCAGCAGGACGCAGAAACTGCGGCAGCCATCTGCCGGCGGGTTGACGGGCTCCCGCTGGCAATCGAACTTGCGGCCGCGCGACTGCGGAGCCTCTCGTTGGGCGACATTGCTGCCCATCTCGACCACCGTCTCGATCTGCTGAGCGGACCGTCGCGCTCAAACCTGCAGCGCCATCAGACGATGCGGGCGACGATCGAGTGGAGTCACGACCTCCTCGACACCGCCGACCGCGCGCTGTTCCGGCGACTTGCGGTGTTCGTCGGAGGATTCGACCTGCTGGCGGCGGAGGGTGCATTTGGCGAGCCGTTCCGTGATGGGGAGGCAGCCGGCGCACGGCCGCTGTTGGAGGGCATCCCGCGCCTGGTGGACAAGTCGATGGTGGTCGCGGAAACCGGCGGCGGCGGAATCCGCTACCGCCTCCTGGAGACGGTCCGCGAGTACGCGCTGGAGCGGCTCTTCGCGTCGGATGATGAAAAGACGGCTCGCGAGCGACATGCGGGGTGGTTTCGGAACCGAGCCGCCGCGTCCGCGAGGGGAGAGGTCGACCAGGAGACCCTCATCACCTGGGCAGCTGCCGAACACGAAAATGTTGCCGCAGCGCTCGACTGGTACCTCGGACCGGGAAGCGAGCCCGGGGCGGCACTGACGCTTGCCGCCCCTCTCTGGGTCTACTGGTATCAGAGCGGACGTATCGTCGAAGGGCTCGAGCGTTTGCAGCGGGTGTTGCATGCGGCGCCGCACGATCCCATCCCGGCGCGCGCGCTCGGCCTTCGCGGTGCGGCTTCCCTCGCGCGCAGCAGCGGCGACCTCGGCCTTGCGCGCCGTCTCGGTGACGAGTGCCTGGCCGTGTACCGCTCGATCGCCGACGATTCCGGTGTTGCCGGAGCGCTCAACGGTCTCGGGGCAACCGCTCAGACGCAAGGTGATTTTGCCGAAGCGGTCCGTTACGGGCGGGAGAGCGTCGAGGTTGGCGCGCGCACCTCCAATCGATATGGCCTCGCGGCATCGCAGTGCAACCTCGGGATTGCACTTCGCTGCCTCGGAGTCCCCGAGGAAGCCGACGCGATGTTCGTCGTCGCGCTGGAGGGATTCCGCGAACTGCCACATCGCCGAGGCGAGGCGGCTGCGCTCAATAACCTGGCCATCACCGCACGACATCGCGGAGAGGGCGAGCGTTCGCGCAGCCTTGCGGTCGAAGCATTGCGCATCTATCGCCAGCTCGAGTTCGCCGAGGGCATGGCGGATGCGATAGAAGCTCTCGCCGCGCTCGAGGTGCGCGACGGGAGAGCGGAGCGGGGGTTGCGAATCTACGAGGTCGCCGCCAACGAGCGCGGTCTCATCGGATCCACGCTCATCACTCCGGACGAGCGCGCGGACCGTGAAGCAGCCATAGCTGTGGCGATGCAATCGGTCGGCGATNNGATGAGGGCATGCGCGAGCTGCGCACCCGGGCGAAGTCCGAAAGCCTTCGGAGCATCGCGGACGAACTGCTCGCGGCGTCGCCGTCGATGGCCTGACGTCTTCAGCTTTCCTTAAGCCGCCGGGCTTCCCATGTCCCCGACGTGTCTCGGCGACACTGATACGCGAGGGAACGGTATGACACCGGGTATCACTCATCAGTTCGAGGGGGTCTCCGCCATGCGTCGAACGCGTCCGGGGCGCGTATTGGCAACAGGCGTCGTGTCAGCGGTCGCAGCGTTCGCGCTCAGCGGCGGCGCCGCACTTGGAGCATCGCCGCGCTGGACTCTGGTGAAGTCGCCGAATGCGAGCAGCACCCAGTACAACCACCTGAGCGGCGCGAGTTGCGTCAGCAGCGGCTTCTGTATGACCGTCGGCTACTACTCCAACGGCTCGAGTGACGAAACCCTCATCGCGAAGTGGTGAGCTAGATGCGTCTGCTCCTCGCAAGGTTCGCACTCGTGCACGCGCGCCGAGGGCCGGGGCGGCTGATGCTGCCGGGGTTCGCTGTTGCAGCAGCGGTCGCCCTTGCAGGCTGCGGGAGCGGCACGACGGGAGCGAATCCACCGACGGGAACCGCCGGCGCCCAGGTCAGCACTCCGCCTGGATGTGGACAGACGCAGGCAGGAGTCTCGGTCAGTGGCATGCCCCACGTCTGCATCACGATGACTCTCACAGGCGCCACCCCGGTTGCGGTCCATCAGGCGCAGTTCCTCGGCGGCGCTTCCTCGTGCAGTGATTTTGCCAAGGGAACGGGGAGGATCGAGTCAACGCCCGGAGGGTGGGACGTGCCGCAGATCACCACCACCAACAGCGGTCAGAGCGTGCAGGAGACGTATACGATTTCGAGCTTCCACGGCCCTGGCAGCTACACAATTCAAGCTGCCCAGGGCCAGGTCTCGATCGGAGGGGAGAGCTACAGTGCACCGAGCGTCGCCGCGACGGTCAATTCGGACGGATCAGGCAATGTCATCGTGGCGAACTTGACGAACGGCAACGGGGCCGGGGGCAGCACGCTCACAGACAATGGCACCATCAACTGGACATGCACTGACTCGTAAGTCGTGCCCACCAGCTGGCGCACGCGGTGGCTGCTTGTGCCTTGGGAAGGGTTCATGTACGAGTGCCGTGCGGCACCCCAGCGTTTGCCTTGCGGTGGTCGGCAGGGGGTCGCTGGTTCGAGCCCAGTCGGCCCCGACCATCACTCAAGGAATAGGCAATGTTCCTGAGTACGCAAGGTGCAGCAATGAGCCGGCGCGGCTGTTGCTCAGCTCACAGGGACAGCGCGATGACGGACCCTAGCGCGAGGAGGTCGGCTTTCCTGTTACCGACACCCCATTCGGTTATCAAACCGCTGGAGGCGTCGACGACGAAAATCAGATAGGTTCCGGTGGGGAGCTTCGCACCGGACGGCACTGAGGCGTCGAGAGCAGTGAAGTGACCCTGAAGTTGAACCAGGTAGGCAGATTGGTTCGAGTCGACCGTCGATCCCGACGTGGCCGTGCTCGCTGCGTCCAGCGTCGTGAGGACAGCATCGCCCACGGTGACGTTCGAGTCGTCCGCGCCTGCGGCCATCTGATGGGCCAACGCCGTGAGCGTGGTGACGGTGACGGTGACGGCTGAATCCTGGTTCGGCGTCTGGGTCTCGGCGCCGCACGCCCCAAGGGTGATGGCGGTGCTCAAAGCCACGACCCAGACGGGCCAAACCCCGAGGTGAGTTCTGCGAGCCGCCATGCTCTCTCCTGGCGTGTGCGGCTGCCGTGCCGCTTGTGGCCTCGCTGCGATTGTGCCACCGGCGCCTCGCTGAATGACTCGCCCATGTCACAACTCACGGCCCAGCCCGATCCCCAAATGCTCACAGGGACCAGTCGGCTCCGCCGTGGTGCTCGCCTACCACGAAATGGTCGCGACCAGCCACAACGAGACGATGGCCATACAGTTGTGGCGATGACCCAAGTCGACGCCCACGATGGCTCTCCGCTGGGCGCAATACGCAGACGGTGCAGCGTCGCGGTGGCGCTGCTCGCCATATCCGTTGCCGCCGCGGTCGCGTTGATCCTGATCTGGCCTGGACCGCGCGTTCCCGGTTATACCGAGGCCACGGTTACGGTTCCATCGTGCCCAGCCGGCGCGGGAGGATGCCGGCTCGTCGTCACCCGAGGACCGGATGGCGCGGCGGTCGCACACGAGGACTGGTCAGGGGCCGGCGCCACGCTGGGTATCAAGCTGCCCGCCGGACGGTACGCCATCGCGGCCGAGGGGTGCGCGGGAGACAGCATCCCTGCGACCGCGGTCACCGTGACATCGGGCTTCCATACCGTAGTCGATCTCGGCAATTACTGGCAGATGCCGGGATTCCTCGGTCGCACCTGCCCAGGCTGATCTGCTCCAGGCGTTCGCCGTTACGGCCAGGAGGGACTAAGCAGCAGGTTGGTGAGGCGATCGATGCGCGTCTCGTCAAGGCCAAGGCCACGGAGCAACGTCAAGACACCGCCGTGTTCGGTGTCGACGCACTCCATCGTCTGCACCATCGCCTCACGACGCACCGTGAAGAGCCGCTCGGCCCGAACGTCATCCATGCCAAGTTCCAGCGCCGTGACCTTGTCGCGGGCGAGCATTTCGGCGAGCTGCACACCACTGACCGCGTAATCGTCGGTGATCGCGTCGACGCTGACTCCGGCGAGGCGCAGGACGAGTGCGACCACGACACCGGTCCGATCTTTCCCGGCGTGACAGTGCACGAGGATCGGTGCCGACGGTGCGTCTGCGATCGCGGCCATCGCCGCGGCGACTCCGGGACGGCGCTCGCGCAGCCACCAGCAATAGACTTCAGCCGCGGTTGCCAGGTGATCGGGGTAGTCCTCGTCGTCGGTGAAGATGGGCGCATGCGCGGTGTGGACGCCCGCATCGACGAGCGGGCTCGGCCGATGGTTACGCTCCGATGTCGTCCGCAGATCGATGACGGCACGGATCCCGACGTCAAGAAACTCCTTCAGTCCAGCTGCGCTCAGAGCGTGCGGTGACTCGCTCCGCAACAACCTGCCCGGCACCGTCATTGCGCCGGATGCGGTGGGCAGGCCGCCGAGGTCACGCAGATTCACGAGGCCGCCCGGTAGCTGAGAGCGCACAGACTTCACCGTACCAGCGAGGCGGTTAAGGACGTGGGATCACGGAGCGAACCCGGCTCACGAGCCAGAACGTCCATAACCGTGGAGCGCGTCAAAGTTGACAACCTGACCATCTGTTCAGTAGGTCAATACGATCGCGCGATCGAGTCCTGGGGCGGAGGCGAGGACTTTGGGCGCTCGGTGCCCGCCGGTCGAGCGGTTCGCTATTGTTGTTCCCGGCTGCCAAGGCATGCCCTGCTGCCAAACTCGAGCAAGGGCGACATGAGAACTGGACGGATGGCGGCGTCGCGCCGCTCGCGATGGCTGCTCGTGAGCCTGACCGGTCTCGTGGGTGCATTCCCGCTGTACGCATCCCTGCCTGGCGCAAGCGCCCGCGCGGCGGCGAATCCGCCGCACGTCATGGTCATCGTCGAGGAGAACGAAGGGTATTCGGACATCAAGGGAAGCCCGAACGCCCCCTATCTCAACGGTCTGATGAGCAAGTATGCGTCTGCGACCCATTGGTTCGGACTGACCGATGACAGTACCGCGGACTACGTGGCGCTCATCTCCGGCGAGACCAGTGCGTCCAAGTCGTCAACGCTGGTCGGCGAGCTTGCGACGGCTGGGATAAGTTGGAAAGCGTATATGGAGGCCATGCCTTCCGCGTGCTACACGGGCGGGGGCGTGGGGCACTACGCGAAGGACCACAACCCGTTCGTCGACTTCACGAGCATCACCGGCGACCCAGCTCAGTGCAACCGGGTCGTGCCGTTCGCCGGGTCGGGCGGATTTGCCAGCGACCTCAGCGGGAATTCGGCGCCGAGCTTCATGTTCGTGGTGCCCGACGTCTGCGACGACATGCACAGCACATGTTCGTCGACGAGCAAGATCAAGCAGGGAGACTCGTGGCTTGCGACGAACCTCCCAACGGTCTTCAATTCGCAGTGGTACGCCCAGGGTGGCACGGTGATCATCACCTGGGACTCGGCGACGACCGTCGACAGGACTGGCTGGAACACTGGCAACGGCGGTCACGTTCCGACCATCGTGGTCTCCGCTGCGTCCCAGGGCTCGTTCGGCAGCGGAGGCAACCACTATGGAACGCTGCGGGCAATCGAGGAGGTGTTCGGGGTGGGACTCCTAGGAAAGTCGTCGAGCCCTGCCAACGGGGATCTCAAGCCCGCCTTCTAGCCGGCGTCGGAGGCCGCTGCAGCACGCGACCGACAGCTCGAGGCCACTGGCATCGATCAGTGATAGGCAACTCCGCGATTCACTGTCGATGAGACCGGTGCACCACGGGGCGTGACGGCGCGTCCTGTCATCTCAATCTCTCCGCGTGGAAGCCGCCGCTGATATCCGAACTCACTGAGCATCTGGCGTTCGAGCAACCCAACCCTGTGGTTGATGGTCTCGAAGGCAAGCGGCAGCGACATGTTTCCTCCAGCCGTGTCGACGCGTCCGAGCGTGGGCGGATTGACTTGCGACCGCAGAAGGTCGATCAGCGTCACTGCGCTGTCCAGAACCTCATCGTGAAGCTCCTGCGTGACCGGCGTTGCCACGGTCTGGAGCTGAGCGCGGGCGCGGAGCACCGACGCCAGATCATGCGGGCCGGTGGCCGGGGGCCCTTCATCCGGGTAGACCAGGGTGCGGACAGCGCGCAAATACGAGTGCCATGCGACCGCCACCTCGAGGTAGACAATCGCCTGACGCTGCACGGAAGGTGCATCGAATGCTAGGGGTTCGAGCGATCGAGCGCCGCGTCGTGCTGTGATCCGGCCGATGGCCGCGCCGATCACGCCGAAGCACAATGCGACACCCACGAAACCCACGATAGCCAGCCAGTACATCCAGCAGAGCCTAGCGGAGAGCCTGGGATCACGGGGATCGGGCGCCCGTAAGCGGCGCCCGGACCTCACCCGATCTGCGCGACCGCGGCGCCCGCGGCGCTCGACATCGCAGGGTTGAGACGGTAGAACGCCCATATGCCGCGTTTGAAGCTGGTCACGATCCCGGCCTCGCGCAAGGTCGCGAGATGGTGGCTGACGGTTGGCTGGCCGAGATCGAATGCGGCGGTGAAGTCGCACACGCAAACCGGTTCGGTGGCGGTGGCGAGAATGTGCAGGATCTGGATGCGGGTCGGGTCGCCGAGCGCTTTGTAGGTCGCGGCGAGCTCGTCGGCCAGCACCTCCGGCAATGGCGCGGAGACGGGATTGCAGCACCCTTTGACGCGCAACGGGGTGGGCGCCGGCGTGGTCGCAGCGGCGGTGCTCACGGCTTCCGGCGTTCGATGAGGAGCACGTCTCGCCACGTGCCGTTGAGCTGGCCGAGGCGCTCGCGGGTTCCGACCACCCGAAAGCCGCAGCGCCGATGGACTTCGAGGCTCGCGACGTTCTCCGGAAAGACGCCGCTCTGGATCGTCCAGATCCCAGAGGCGTCGGCGCGCTCGATGAGCGCATCCAGGAGCCGGCCGCCGATTCCCTGGCGGCGCACGCGTGCATCCACATACACGCTGTGTTCGACAACGCCGGCATAGGCGCAGCGGTCCGAGACTGGGGAGGCGGCCACCCAGCCGACGACATCCCCACCCCGCGTGGCTACAAGGCGGTACTCGGGAGGATGCGCTGCCATCCACCGCTCGTACGCCGGCACCTCGGTCTCGAAGGTCGCGCTCCCGGTGGCGATTCCCTGGGCGTAGACGGCGTGCACCGCCGGCCAGTCGTCGTCGCGGAACGGACGAACCTCGAGATCGGTCGCCACCGCGTTGGAGCCAGTCTGCATGTCGCCATTCTACCCATTGACAGTCCTCGATGGAACACGCTAGCATCGGTTCATTCAATCGACGTTCATCGATAGGAGGCTGAACACCGTGAACTGTGATTGCGGCTGCGACTGCGACGGTGCCTGCGACTGCGGATGCAACTGCTGAGATGGGGAGAGTGCAGCTGGCGCTGAACGTCACCGATCTCGACGAGGCGGTTGACTTCTACTCGAAGCTCTTCCAGACCGAGCCGGCAAAGCGGCGTCCCGGCTACGCCAACTTCGCGGTCGTGGACCCGCCCCTGAAGCTGGTGCTGTTTGAGAATCCTTCCCAGGCCGGGACGCTGAACCACCTCGGTGTTGAGGTCGGGACGGCGGACGACGTTGTTGTGGCGACGCGGCGCCTGTCGGCGCTGGGGCTTCAAACCGATGTCGAAGACGGCGTCACCTGTTGCCATGCTCTCCAGGACAAGGTCTGGGTCAGTGGAGCGGGTACCCGCTGGGAGGTCTACACGGTCCTCGCCGATGCTCCCGAGGGGAATGCCCCGGCCGTCCAAGCCGGCGGTGGTGGAGGGCCATCGGCGGCGGGCGCCTCCACCGTCTGCTGCGCAACACCGAGCGAAGTCGCTGACACAACCCCGGAAGGCGCCACGCTGAGCTGACCACCGGCGCGATAACGTCGCGCTGTGGTTGTGGTTCGTACACATGACGGGGCCGAGGCCGCCCGGTTGCTCGCAGCCGGGGGGCGGTTGCGCCGTGTTGCGCGTGACATGGCGGTCGATCTCACGGTCCCCCGGACGCCGGAGACGGGATCGCTCCCCAGTGGTACCCGTCTCGAGATGCTGGACCCCGAGATGGACGGCATCGCCGCCGCCGCGGCTTCTGCGGTGCCGCTCGGTCACGTCGACTTCGGGCTCTGGTCGGGGGTGGACCGGTTCGAGTACTGGAGGCAGCTGCTGGCAGGCGAAGGCCCCTGTGGTCCGGTCCTCGGCGAAGCGTCGCGCGTCGTGCGTGACCAGGGCGGCGCGATCCTCGGTGCGCTCGTGGTCACGGATATGCCCGCGTCCGGGTGGTGGGCGGGGGATGCGTGGATCCCGGAGCTCTTTGTGGTGTCCGGCCACCAGGGGCAGGGACTGGGCGGCCTTCTGGTCGGGCATGCCGTACAGGCCTGCGTCGACGCCGGTCACCGGCGGCTCGGATTGACAGTGAGCGAGGGCAACCCGGCGAGGCATCTGTATGAGCGGTTCGGATTTCAGCCGTTTCGAGCCACATGGCTCATCGAGCGCCCGGACCTACGCTGACCTCGAGGTCACCTCAACGAGGGCGTCGACGACCTGTGACCACACCTGCTCCGGAAGGGCGTGGCCCATCCCCGGGATCATGATCAGCCGGGCATTCAGCATCGCAGCCGCGGTCTGCCTGCCGTTCTCGGGTGGCACCAACGGATCCTGGTCGCCGTGGATCACCAGGGTTGGGATTCTCAGACTGCGCAAACCGGCAGTCCGATCCGGGGCGGCGAAGATCGCCGCGATCTGACGCATTGCGCCGTCGGGGTAGAAGCAGCGGTCAACGGCGTGCTCGGCCTTGGCACGCGCGCGCTCCTCGTCGAAAGGCATGCCGGTGCCGTGGATCAGCCGCCGGTTGGCCAGGGAGTGCTCCACCTGCTCATCACGCGTCTGCCCTGGCGGAGCCAGGAGCGCCGCGGACACGACCGGCTGGGCCTGCACAACGTTGGGGCCTCCAACCGTCGACATGATCGAGGTCAGACTGAGAGCTCGATCCGGGAAGTTGATGGCGATCAGCTGCGCGATCATGCCGCCCATCNNNATCACGGCCATGAGGTTGGGCGGGCCGAGGTGATCGAGCTTCGTCGAAAGCCCGACATCCCGATTGTCGAACCTGGTCACCCGGTGGCCTCGGTCGGCGATCAGCGTGCACAGCGCGTCATCCCACTCGATCATTTGGTACGAAAGCCCCATCACGAGCAGGAGCGGGGGTCGGGCCGAATCGCCGAAGCTCTCGTAGTCGAGTTCCAGGCCGTTGGGCAGCTTGGCTCGAGGCATTGGTCAGCGATCGTCGTGACGGTGGTGGGGCGGATGCGGTGGCTTGGGACCGTGCTTCGGTGGCGGTATCGAGTCGATGCCCGGGGTCTCGTCCGGCCATACCAGCATCACCGCGCAGGGTGCGTGGTCGACGATGAATCGCGTGGCGTGACCCAGGCTCCTGGGTCCGAGCCGCGAGCGGTCGCCATCACGAGCCACGACGAGGACATCGACACCGGCGGCCACAGCCCGTACCACCTCACGCTCGACCCGCCCGCGCCGGCTGAGCCTCTCGACATCGGGGTCGCCGAGGCGCGCTGCCGCCGCCGCGAGCAGACTCGACGCCTCGTCGTCCGCGATGTCGTCGAAGAGCGGGTTGGGTTTGCGCCCCGGAAAGCCGCGCCCGAACAGGCCGATCGAAGCGGCGTCGGCTGCCTCGGTGACGTCCGACGGCGTGACATGAAGCAGCGTGAATCGCGAATCGGCGGGGAAGTTCTGCAGCGCAGCATCGACGCAACCCTGCCAGGTGCCCTCGACCACCCACACGACGATGTGCATGTCCGTCATTAACCCACCAACCGCAGGGAGATCCACAGCGCGACGGTGGTCGCGATGAGCACCGGCGGCACCGTGATCGCGCCCAGACGGAGGAATTCGCCGATCGGGAGTTCCTCGCCGCGGCGGATCAGAACGCGGCGCCAGAGCAGCGTTGCGAGTGATCCGACATAGGTCAGGTTGGGGCCGGTATTGACGCCGATGAGCACTGCGAGCACCGGGCCAGCTCCGGCGCCGGACACCGCCGGGATCAGCAGCAAGGCGGCCGGGAGGTTATTGATCACATTTGCGAGTACGGCGGCGACCACCGCGATGAGCAGCAGGGACCCGAGTCCGGTCCCGCCGGGCACGATGTGGGTCACCACCGACCCGAGCCCGTGGATGGAGATTGCTTTGACGACGAGGCCGAGGGCCAGGACGAAGGCGAGAAAGGGGACGTCAATCGATCGTGCGACGTCGCCGATGCTCGTCCGGCGCCGGGCAAGCGCGGGCACCGCAAGAGCCAGCGCACCGCCGAGCGCCGCGAAGGCCGGGCTCACGTTGAGGGCGGAGGTGACGAAGAACCCGACCAGCGTGAGCGCAACCACGGTTGCCGCAAACACTGGAACCGGGAGCGGCCGCACGTCCGTGGTCTCGCCGTGGCCAACGAGATCACCCGCGAAGAAACGACGCAGCACCAGCCATTCGACTCCGATCGCTGCCAGCCAGGGGAGTGCCATGATGGCGCCGAAACGTGCAAATGACAGCCCGCTCGCACCGAAGGCCAGGAGATTGGTGAGGTTCGACACGGGTAGCAACAGAGATGCTGAGTTTGCGAGGTGCGTGCAGGCGTAGACGTGGGGCTTGGCGCGAAGGCGCAGCCGCGCCACCGTCGCGAATACGACAGGGGTGAGCAGGACCACCGTCGCGTCGAGGCTGAGGACCGCGGTGACCACGCTCGCGGCGGTGAAGACAAGCGCGAGCAGGGACACGGGACGCCCGCGTGAACCGGACGCCATCCATGAACCGGCTGCATCGAAGAGACTGTGGCGGTCACAGAGGTTGGCGAGAACGAGCACCGCGGCGAGAAAGCCAATCGTCGGCGCGAGACTTCGCGCTTCGGTACCCGCCTGACCCAGAGGCAGCACCCCGAGAAGGAGAAGCAGGGCGGCAGCCGGCACGGCGACAACGGCTTCCGGCAGTCCTCGGGGACGGACGATCGCGCAGCCCAGCGTCGCAATGAGCAGCAGGACTGCCAGCGTCTCTGCAAGGGCACTCGGCACGTCGCCCGACAGGGTACGGCCTCGGCACGGTCAGGCGAACCAACGGGGCGGCTTCTATAGTCCCGGTTTGTGCAGAGCGAGGATTCCACCGTGCGGGTGGCAATCGTCCAGCAGCCGCCGGTGCTGCTTGACCGCGACGCGACCCTCGCGGCCGCGGTTCTCCAGCTCCACGCGGCGTCGGAGGCGGGTGCGCGTCTGGTCGTCTTCCCCGAGACCTTCATCCCGGGATACCCGGCATGGATCTGGCGTTTGCGCCCTGGCGCCGACCACGACCTCACCGGGGAGATCCACCGGCGCCTCGTCGACAACAGCGTCGACCTCGCCGCAGACGGCCTGAAACCGCTACGCGATGCAGCTGCCGAACTACACCTGGTCGTGGCATGCGGGGTCCATGAGCGTGACGGTGCCTTCGGCCGGTCAACTCTCTACAACACCCTGGTCACGATCGGGCCCGACGGCGCAATCCTCAACCGGCACCGCAAGCTCGTTCCCACCAATCCTGAACGCATGGTGTGGGGTCACGGGGATGGGCGTGGACTGCGCGTCATCGACACAGGGATCGGCCGTGTGGGCGGGCTGATCTGCTGGGAGAACTACATGCCGCTTGCGCGATACGCGCTCTATGCGGAAGGCGTCGAGGTGTACATCGCCTCCACGTGGGACGAGGGAGACACCTGGATCGCCACCTTGCGGCATATTGCAGCGGAGGGCAGATGCTGGGTGCTCGGCGCGGGATGCGCGCTGCGTGGGTCGGACGTCCCGGCGTCATTTCCAGGGCGCGAGCAACTCTTCCCGGACCCCGGCGAGTGGATCAACCCTGGTGACTCGGTCGTGGTCGCTCCGGGCGGTGAGATCGTCGCCGGCCCTCTGCACGGGGAGTTCGGCTTGTTGATGGCCGACATCCAGCCCTCGCGTGCCGCGGCCGCGCGACGAACCCTCGATGTCACCGGCCACTACAGCCGGCCGGATGTGTTTCAGCTGTCCGTGGATCGCACGCCGCGTGAACCGGTGACGTACCGCTCGCCGGAATGATCGGTGCCGTGAGGCACGCCAGACCTCCGTCGCGTCTTCACACCTGATTCACACCGCGCGGCGAGAGTGATGCACGTACCCTTCAATCTCCACAAGGAGAATCGACATGTATCGTGTAGGACGCACCGCCTGGGGACTGGTGGCAATCGGCGCGGCAACCGCGGTGGGCATCACCACTCGTGACCCGGGCTTCATCATCATCACGTTCATCGGCGCGCTGGTGGTGCCGCGCGTGCTCGGTCTGACGCCGCGGCGGCGCTGGCACCGGCGGGGCTTCGGTCCAAATGCCTTCGGCCCCAACGGCAAGAGTTGGGGCGGTGACTGCGCAGGCGCTGCTCGTAAGAGTTCCGACGCCGACGCATCCACCCCGGCGGCGACACAATCGGTCTGATGATCGACGGGGCGGCGGCAGCTCGCCGCCCCGCGCCACCCCTAC